>NZ_AUGI01000039.1 GCF_000422585.1 Hugenholtzia roseola DSM 9546 | reverse complement strand
AAGGTGCTTCGTAAGTTTCAATCGTTTATGAAAGAGCAGTATAGTGAAAAAAATAATAAGTTGATAGAGCGAGAATGGCGTTTGATATTTTTAGCATTTTTAAAACCAATAATCAATGGTAAGGGACATGATTTTAAAGAGGTTGAAACTTCGGAGGAGAAACGTTTGGATATAGTGGTTACGTATTTGTCTGAAAAACATATCGTCGAGCTTAAAATTTGGCGTGGTGAAGCCTCTCACCAAAGGGGTTTGGAGCAACTTGTGAATTATTTGGAGATTCAGGGTGCTATCAAAGGCTGGCTCTTGATATTTGATGATAGGGAAAAACCCTCTTGGCGCGAAGAATGGATACACCACAAAGGGAAGGATATTTTTGCCGTTTGGGTGTAAGGTATGATATTTCAAAAAAATAGCTATAAATCATATAAAATTAGACTGGTAAAGTTTGCCTTTATCATCAAGATGCCTTACACAAAAATAAACAAAAAATAGCAGGTTACAAAACCATTTATCGTTTTGGGTGGTCGAAAATGAGGGAAAATGTCATCTTCCCACACCAATACAGGGACAAGATAGGTTTTCTATAGATGTGCGAAGCTGGAGCTTCGCGCTACAGTTTAAAAACAAAAAACCTCGCCGACGGCTAACAGCCTCGTCGACGGTTTCAGAGGACTAAAAAATAATTTGCGGCTATCATTTTTTCGCCTTACCTTTGCCTTTTAGATAAAAAAAAATCAATCTCTATTCTATGCAAATTCTGAGCGAACAAGAAATGTTGCGCCGAGGCAAGCTCGAGGAGCTTCGCAAATTGGGCATTGAGCCTTATCCTGCGGCACTCTATCCCGTATCTGATTATTCCGAAGATATAAAGCGAAAATTTGAAGCAGAGGGCGAAAAAGAACCTCAAAAGTTTGAATCGGTTTGTATGGCAGGCAGAATAATGAGCTTCCGTATTCAAGGCAGTGCCTCCTTTGCCGAAATTCAGGATAGCAAGGGCAGAATGCAGATTTATGTACGCCGTGATGATATTTGTCTCCAAGAAGATAAGACACTTTACAATACAGTCTTTAAAAAGCTATTAGACATTGGCGATTTTATAGGAGTCAAAGGGTTTATTTTCAAAACACAATTAGGAGAAACCACGCTGCACGTACAAAAATTGACGGTTTTAGCCAAAACCTTACGTCCGCTTCCGATTGTAAAAGAAAGCAAAGATGAGGCTGGAAATGTCGTGCGCTACGACGAATTTTCAGACCCCGAATTGCGATACCGTCAGCGTTATGTAGATTTGGTGGTCAATCCGCAGGTGAAGGAGGTTTTTAGAAAGCGCACACAAATATTTCAATCCTTGCGTCAATTTTTTAATGACAAAGGCTATTTAGAAGTAGAAACGCCTATCTTACAAGCCATTCCTGGAGGGGCGGCTGCGCGTCCTTTCACTACCCATCACAACGCCTTAGATATGCCGCTTTATTTGCGTATCGCAAACGAATTGTATCTCAAAAGGCTTATTGTAGGGGGGTTTGAAGGCGTTTATGAATTTGCCAAAGACTTCCGAAATGAGGGTATGGATAGAACCCACAACCCCGAATTTACGGTAATGGAAATCTATGTAGCCTACAAAGACTATAATTGGATGATGGAATTTACCGAACAAATGCTCGAAAAAGTAGCCTTAGATGTACACGGCACAACGCAGGTGCAGGTAGGCGATAAAATCATCGATTTCAAAGCCCCTTATCGTCGCGTTACGATGTATCAGGCAATAGAAGAACATACGGGTATTGATATTTCTAAAATGGACATTGCTCAATTAAGAGAAGTTTGTCAGAAATTGAAGATAGAAACGGACGAAAGTATGGGCAAAGGCAAGCTCATTGATGAAATTTTTGGTGAATATGCCGAAAAACATTACATACAGCCTACCTTCATTACAGATTATCCTTTGGAGATGTCGCCACTTTGTAAAAAGCACCGTAACGACCCTACCCTAACGGAGCGTTTTGAGTTAATGGTCAATGGAAAAGAACTTTGCAATGCCTATTCCGAGCTAAACGACCCCATAGACCAGCGCGAGCGTTTTGAAGAGCAGATGGGACTTCTGCACGCAGGTGATGATGAGGCAATGCGTATTGATTTGGACTTCCTTCGCGCCTTAGAGTACGGTATGCCCCCTACTTCGGGTATGGGTATCGGTATGGATAGGCTTACGATGTTAATGACCAATCAACCTTCTATTCAAGATGTTTTGTTTTTCCCCCAAATGCGCCCTGAAAAACAGCCCCAAGTAGCCAAAAAAGAAGACTACACTGCACTTGGCATCAGAGAGGAGCTAATTCCCATTCTTCAAAAGTTGGGCTTTCTAACCATAGAAGAACTCAAAAAAGCCTCCGCTTCCAAACTTCTAAACGATATTGGCGGTATGCGTAAAAAAATGAAATTAGACATCAAAGCTGCCACCAAAGAAGAAATAGAGAGTTGGTTGCAATAAATAAGACCAAAAACAAAAGTATCTGAAAAATGTTCGCCGTTGTTTCGCCGTTGTTTGTGTCCCACAAACGACCAAAAACCAAAAACTAACAGTTCTTTGAGATCTGTTAGTTTTTTATTGACTTTTTCGCGGCTTTTTGCCTCGTTTGGGTTTGTTTTTAAAAAGAGAAGCCCTACCTTTGTGTTTTATTTAAAATCATTCTAAATAAGTCTTTTCATTCTAACCCCACTCGTATATGTTACACTTCAAAAAGTCTAAGGTCTTTTTACCCTTGCTTACCGTTCTTTCGCTTCTTTTGGGTATGATGTCTTGTCAGAAGAAAGAAGGACAAGGTACTGAAAATCAGGTAGTAGAGGAGAAAAAAGACTCGGCAAAGGTTGTCAATCTGTATTCGCAAAGACACTATGCTTCTGACGATTCGCTCTATAAAATTTTTGAGGAGCGCACAGGTATCAAGGTGAATGTGGTGAAGGCTTCTGCCGATGAATTGATGAACAAAATGGAAATGGAGGGTGCAGACTCGCCTGCCGACTTGTTTATTACCGCCGACGCAGGCAGATTGCAGCGTGCCAAGATGAAGGGACTTTTGCAGCCTTTGGTTTCCGAAACGCTCAATAGCCAAGTGCCTGCCTATTTGCGTGATGCTGATAATCAATGGTTTGCCCTTACGACGCGGGCGCGTGTAATTGTTTTTGACAAAAAGAAACACAATTTGGATAGCACCTTCAACTATGAAAATTTGGCAGATGCCAAATGGAAAGGCAAACTTTTGATTCGCTCTTCGGAAAATCCTTACAATCAGTCGCTTATGGCTTCTATCCTTGCCAGCAGCGGCGAAGAAGCGGCAGAAAAATGGGCGAAGGGGGTTGTCGCAAATATGGCACGCGAACCCAAAGGCGGCGACCGCGACCAGATTAAAGCCATTGCCGCAGGTGAGGGTGAAATTGCCGTTGTCAATAGCTACTATTTGGCACAGATGCTAAAAGACCAAGACGAGGAAGTGCGCAAAGCGGCAGAAATGGTAGGCGTGTGCTTTCCAAACCAGAGCAATCGTGGCACACATATCAACATCAGCGGCGCAGGGATTGCCAAAAATGCCCCTAATTTGGAAAATGCCCGCTTGCTTTTGGAATTTCTTACCAGTGCCGAAGCGCAGGCTACCTATGCAAATTCCGAGTGCGAGTTTCCTTTGATAGAAGGCTCTGATATTACGAAAAATCACCCTATTTTGAAGGATTGGAATTTCAAAGCTGATAAAGAAAACTTGCAGAAATTAGGCGAGTTTCAGGAAAAAGCCATCTTGCTTTTTGATAAAGTGATGTGGAAATAAGACAGCCTTGAAAAGCCAACGTTTTAAACATTTTTTCTAAACAAAACATCTAATAGGTGAGGGTAGGGATAAAGCCTGCTCTCACCTATTCGCATGGCTGCAAAAGTGAAATGCTATCAAAACAATCAAATTTAATGTTTTTAACCAGCTTTCAAATAAATTTTTATACAAACTTTTGACAAAATTTTTATCAACATGAAACCCGATTTCGCAATTTTTCACGAAGACGACCTTATCTTGATACACTATCAAGAAACCCGTAAGTACCTGCATACCCTTTGGCGCACCACTTACGACACTACCGAAGAGGCATACAAAGCCACCATGCGACACTATGTTCGCGCTTTAAAAGAATTAAGTCCCAGATGTGTCTTGATAGATGCGCGTCCTTCTACTTATACCATTCCGCCAGAAGTGCAGGAGTGGATTTCTGAAAATGTCTATCCCGTTGCGCCGCAGGCAGGAGTAGAAAAGTTGGCGTTTGTTGTTACGACAGACGAAATTGCGCAACTAAGCATCGAGCAAGCTGTGGAAGATGGGCAACAGGTAGCGAACTTTTTAGACCAACGCTTTTTCGACGACCCCGAAAAGGCAGAAAATTGGTTGCTCGAATGATACAAGCAGTAAAGATAACTTTTCTTAAAGATTGATAAAAGCGGAGCGGCGCATTGTATTTTGCTTATCTTTGTGGCTTATTTTATCAGGCTTGGAATCTATCGGGATTTCGATGCCCCCTTTATTCAAATCCTTACGCCCAAAAAAGATTGACAATGACCCTGTTACATACTTTTAGAGCCGCTCCGCTTTCTTTTTCTTGCCTTTTATGTGCGCTTTTGTTATTAGGTGCTTGTAGTCAAGAAAAAAAACAAGAAAATGCGACCGATACTACCGCTCAAACGGCAGAGGCAGGCGAAGGAAAAGTAGTCCTCGCGCCTGTGGAAGCAAAGACGGGATTGATTCGCGCCGAAGTTGTCCTACAAGAGGAGTGGATACGCTCCCTTTGCAACATTGCGCCTGATACGGCAGTGGAAGTCAAGCACAACAAAGCCATGATGTTGCTTATTTCCAACTTTCGTTGGCGCAAAACGAATTGGCAACAAATTCAGGCACAAAACGCAAAAGGCGGGGAGATACAATCCTACGACCATATAATTCAGGTGCATTACGCCAAAGGGCAGATTTTGAAAGATGCCAAATCGCTCGACGAAGAATTTGCGCGTCAGAAAGCCGTTTTTGCCAAAGTAAAAGACCCTGCCAACAACAAAAATTTCATAGAACGCCCCACTACGCCTGTGGAAGGGGTTGGAAAACAAGCCTTTTGGGAGCCAGAGTCGAAAAAGTTGTTAGTTGCTACTTCAAATGCCGTTTTTATGGTTAAAAATAGCTACAAGTCTGACACCAAAGACGAGTTAGCAATAGCCAAAGAGATTGCAGCGCATTTGGAAAAGCAGTTGCAAACTCCTGCCCTTTAAAATCAACCGCCTCAATTTTGTCTTGCCCTTTGTGGTTAGTGATGTTAAATTCTAAAAAATAGGTTCGAATGTAGGTACAAGGCAGTGCCTTGTCCTATGCTCCAAACCCTAAGGGTCTTCAAGACCCTTAGGGTTTAAGTCCAAATTTTATTACAGAACTTAACATTACTGCTTTGTCGGTAGGCTTTATGAAAAAAAAGTATTTTCGAATTTTGAGCGAAATAAAAGTTTATTTTGGTCTTGTTTTGAATTTTGATACAAAATTTTATTTCATTTTTTTTAAATAAAAACAACACAAACTTTTCGCCTTGCCTTTTGCCTATTCAAAAGGTAGAGGCGAAATTTATCTCTTTCTCACGTTTTTTATTTCTTTCGCATGCGTTTTGAAGCTCTTTTTTCTTGGTTTTTGATGGTAGTAGGCGTTGGCAGTTTGGCGTGGTTGCTACAAAGTTGTGCCAGCCAAAGTATGCCTTCGGGCGGTCCCAAAGATGAAACTTCGCCTAAGTTGGTAGCGACCTTTCCCAGCGACCAATCTACCAATTTCAAAGGCACACAGATTATTTTACAATTTGATGAAGACATACAGGTAAAAAATCTGACCCAAGAACTGCAAATTGTTCCCAACATCGATAGCAAGTTTAAGCACCGCATCAAGCGCAACCTTTTACTTTTAGACTTCGAAAAGCCCTTTGCCGATAGTACCACTTATTCGCTTTTTTTTGGCGAAAGCATAGGCGACATTACCGAATTTAATAAGCCAGAGAACATCAAAATTGCTTTTAGCACGTGGCAGCAAATCGACTCTTTTTATGTAGAAGGTATCGTCAAGAATTTATTAGCCGATAAGCCCGCCAAAAGCGTTTTGGTTACGCTCTACAACGCCAAAGATACGCTCGATGTGCAAAATGATAAGCCACTTTATTATGCCAAAACCGACACCACAGGCTACTTTATCATCTCCAACATCAAGGCAGGCGACTATTTTCTCTACGCCCTACAAGAAGACAAAGGCGATTACAAATACAACAAACATGGCGAAAAAATAGGCTTCCTGACCCAAGAAATAGCCATTCGACAGCCTAAAATCGAACCCCAATTTTTATACCTCGCTGACTACGATTTGCGTAGGTTTAAATTTGTGAGTGCCAGACCCAGAAGTCAATTTTTTGAAGTCAAATACAACAAGGGCATCAAAAATGCAGAAATTAGCTTTGCCGATTCGCGCTACGATACGCTCTTTTTTCCCAAAATAGAAGAAGGCGTTATCACCTTTTTCAATAAAAACGAAACGCCCGATTCGGTACGTACCACTTTGCGCATAACCGATTCTACCGACGTAACCTTAGATACAACCCTAACTGTCCGCTTCGAGGAAGTCAAGCGCAAAGCGAAGATGAGCTTTTCGGCAAAAGAATCGCCTGCCAATAGTGTGCGTCAAAGTCCCGACATCGAGCAGCTCGACTCTTTGGTGCTTACTTTTTCAAAGCCCGTCTTGTCCATAGATTTTGACAGCATGGGCTATACCATCGATACGCTCAAAAATTACACTACCTTTGCGCCTACCGATTGGCTTTTGAGCAAAGATAGGCAAACTTTGCGCTTGCTCAAATCCATTCCCTTCGAGTCGCGCATTGCCTTCAATTTCAGACCCAAAACCTTTGTTTCGATAGAAAATGACACCCTGACGCAGGAAACAAAGTTGGAATATATGAAAAACAAGGTAGAAGATTTGGGTCTTATGCGCGGAAAAATAGTGTCGCCTTATCCCGTTTTTTTGCAGGTCTTGGGGCTTGGCGATAAGGTAGAAAAGGAATTGTACCTCGACATCAAAAATGGCGAAATGCCCTTTGAGGTCAATTATTTGAGCGCAGGAAAGAAGAAGTTGCGCCTTTTGGTAGATGAAAATAGGAATGGCAGATGGGAAAATGGCAGTTTCGAGCAGCGCGTTTTGCCCGAAAAAGTGGTGCATTTTGGAAAGGAAATAGAAGTACGCGCAAATTGGGAAGTGGAAGGGCTTGAAGTGCAGGTGCGCTAAAAAGGCTTTTCTATCCGCTGGCTATGAACGTCTTGTATAAAAAAGCAACAAAAAATGGCAGTCAAATTTGGCAGGCTACTAAAAAAAGTGTATCTTTACCTAATACATTTGTCTGTCTGAATAAAGCGCACGCAGCAGTGGCTTTGTCGTCCCCGACTTGTAGTCAAGAGATTTCATATCCTTTTATTGTTTGTTTTTTTATTTCACATAAATTTTAGACCAAGTGAGCAAGAGATTAGAACGTTATCATTGCTTGGTGTGTAAAAGCAAAATTCCAACCGAAGAGCATCATCTTTCTATGCAGCAAACTGGCGGCTCGCTCTGTACCCAACACCGTCAAGAGTTATTGAGCAAAATGAATTATACGACCCCTGAAGCTCGCCTTTTGTATTTTGCCCTATTGCACCGCAACATTCCTGCGATTGTAGAAAAGTTCGATGGCTATAATCACATCGATATTGCCGTACCCGAAGCACGTGTAAATGTGGAAGTAGATGGATTGCACCACAATCATAGCTCCCAACAAGCCTTAGCCGACCTAAAACGCACACTTCACTCCTTCCGACGTGGCTACTATACCCTTCGCATACCCAATTCGCTGGTACGTGAGTGTTTGGAAGAAACGGCAGACCATGTGGCGCGTTTTGTGGTGGAGAGCATGAAAAAAATCCAAGCCGAACAGCAGCAAGAAAACCCACGCAAACGCCGCATTACCCTTGATTATTAAAGATTATCAAAACATATTAAAGATTGCTAATCTTCTCTTTCTAAAAGGCTATAATGTTAAGTTCTAAAAATTAGCTCGAATGTAGGGACAAGGCAGTGCCTTGTCCTATGCCCCAAACCCTAAGGGTCTTCAAGACCTTTAGGGTTTAAGCCCAAATTTTATTTCGTGTCAGATTTGACAAAACAAGAATTTTCGCAGAACTTAACATCACTAAGCGTTGCTACAACCGTCAGAAGGTCAAAAAATGGGGTTTTGTGCTTTGCTCAAACCTGCTGAACCCCCACCCTGCCCTCCCCCCATAGGGGAGGGTTCGAAAACCAAATCATTTTTTTATGCGAGCATAAAAAAATGATACCGCATAAAAGCCCCGCCCTATGGGGGCGGGGTTTGGGGTGGGGTGCATTTAAGGCTTTTATCGTTGTAACAACGCCCATTACTGGGTTTTTGTATCGTATATTTTGGATTTTCATAAAATTGAACACCTTACGGAGAAAGGCAACTTCGGATACCTCAAATCAAAAGCCGCCTGATTTTTAGCCTCTTTGGGGGCAAAAAGTGCCACGTCAAAAGATAGAATGAACATAGAACACTACCAACAGCATACCTTTCCCAACGGGATTCGCCTCATTCATAGGCAGGTAAGCCATACGCGCATTGCCCACTGCGGCTTCGCGCTCAATATCGGCAGTCGCGACGAAACGCCCGCCCAACTTGGCATTGCCCACTTTTGGGAACACATGGCATTTAAGGGGACAAAGAAGCGAAAAGCCTATCATATCCTAAACCGCTTAGACGCGCTTGGGGGCGAACTCAATGCTTTTACTTCCAAAGAGCAAATCTTTTTTTACGCCTCTATCTTGGAAGAGCATTTCGAAAAAGCCGCCGACGTACTCACCGACATTACCTTTCATTCTGTCTTTCCTGAAAGGGAGATTTTCAAGGAGCGCGGCGTGATTTTAGAAGAAATGGCAATGTATCGCGACAATCCTGCCGAATCCATCGACGACGATTTTGATGGCATTGTCTTTGGCTCGCACCCTTTGGGACAGCCTGTCTTGGGTACGCCCGAAAGTGTTTCGTCTTTCGGAAAGCCTGATTTTGAGCAGTTTATCGCCCAACGCCTCAATACAGAAAAACTCATCTTTGTATCGGTCAGCAGCCTATCTTTCGAAAAAGTCAAGCGCACCTTAGAACGCTATTTGGAAGATGTGCCTGCCCTTTATGGTAGCCTCGAAAGGGAATTGCCAAAACCGCTCCCTGCCCAGCGTTTGGAAGAGCGCAAACCTTCGCTTTCACAAGCCAACGGCGTGATGGGGAGAGCTACTTATTCTTTTTACGACAAAAAAAGGCTGCCCTTTGTCTTGCTCACAAACCTTTTGGGCGGCAATGGCATGAATACGCGCCTAAATCTGACCCTACGCGAAAAGTATGGATTGGTCTATGGCGTAGAAGCCTCGTCTTCTTTTTTCTCTGATTCGGGGATTTTTTCTATCAATTTCGCCACCGACAAAAAAACATTGCCCAAGACGCTGCACCTCATTGAAAAAGAATTAGACAAATTGCGACATCAAAAATTGGGTACATTACAGCTTCATTCTGCCAAACAGCAGCTAAAAGGGCAACTTGCCATGTCTGCCGAAAGCAATTCGGGGCTGATGCTTACGATGGGGAAATATTTTCTGATGCAACAGCACATGCCCACTTGGAAGGATACCTTCGATGCCATCGATGGCATTACGGCGGAGCTATTGCTCGAAATTGCGCAGGAGCAGTTTGCGCCCGATAGCCTCTCTACCCTGATTTATGTGCCTGAAAATCAAGACTAAACACGCTCTTTTCTTGTTATGGTGCTTTATTTTGTTTCGGTTTTGATACTTTTACTTACCTTTGCTTTGGTAGGGGTCTATGCCGAGCGCAAAATTTCGGGTCTGATACAAGACCGTCTGGGACCTATGCAGACGGGGAAATATGGCAGTTTGCAGACCTTTGCCGATGTCCTCAAACTTCTACAAAAGGAGGACATTGTGCCGCAGGTGGTCAATCGCTTTTTATTCAAACTTGCGCCGCTTCTGGTCTTTGCTTCCGTTGTGGGCGTTTACGCGCTACTTCCCCTGCATCAGGGCGGCAGTGCGGCGCAAAGCCCTTTAGCGATATATGCGATTTTGGCGATACTGACCTTTGATGTTTTGGGGATTTTATTGGCAGGTTGGGCATCGAATAGCAAATTTGCCCTTTATGGTGCTTTGCGGGCTGTCGCCCAAATGATAGCCTATGAAATTCCGCTTATCCTTTCGCTCTTGGCGGTGGCAGTGTATGGAGGCAGCCTCGATTTGCAAATTCTAAGCCTACAACAAGGCATCTTTTCGCCTACCGCAATTACAATTTGGGGTCTCGAACTCAAAGAAATAGGGGGCTTCACTACTTGGCATGTGGTGCAGATGCCGCTGCTGGGGTTTGTGTTTCTTATCTTTTTTATTGCATCTTTGGCAGAGGCAAACCGCGCTCCCTTTGATTTGCCCGAAGCCGAATCCGAACTTATTGCAGGCTTTCAAACCGAATATTCGGGCATGCGATGGGCTTTGCTGATGCTGGCAGAATACGGCATGATGCTCCTTTCGGCTCTTTTGGCTGTGGTTCTTTTTTTTGGCAGTTGGAACACGCCCTTGCCCAATATCGGCACTTGGCAACTTGCGCATTGGACAAGCGGCACATTTTGGTCTATCTTTTGGCTCTTTACAAAGGCACTCTTGCTCGTTTATGTTCAGATGTGGGTCAGATGGACGTATCCGCGCTTGCGCATAGACCAACTGATGGCGTTAGCTTGGAAATACCTCCTTCCTTTTTCGTTGCTCTTGCTGGTTTTGGTAGCTTGTATAAGAGTTTTAAGCCTATAAAAATTACCTCAATCGCCCTTTAAGCATGAAAAAATACAAAGTAAGTAGAAATTTTAAAGAAAAAATCTTACAATACTCGTTGAATTGCGACACTTTTTTGGCTCTCGATTCGGCTCAAATTCTGTATCCAAAGGGTGCGTTTCGTCTTTTTTTTGCTTTTGGCAGCAATCGCACCCTGATTGCTGATGCACAAACGCCCGATTTTCTAACCGCCTTAGCCGACTTTCAAGCCCAAGCCGCAGAAAGGCAGCATTGGATTTTAGGTTATTTAGGATATGATTTAAAAAATCAAATAGAATCTTTTTTAAAAAGCCAAAATCCCGACGCGCTCGAAATGCCCGAAGGTTTCTTTTTCGAACCTACTTATTTGATAGAATGGCTACCAGCAAGCGAACAAGTTGTTTTTTGGCAAGGTAAAGAGCCTGAAAAGATTTTACAAGAAATTGAAAATATAAGGCTTATTTCCCATAAAAAAAAGTATTTTAATACTAATCAAAAAAAGAAAACCATACTGCCCACTGTTACACAAAAAGAATATGAAGCACAGGTAGAAAAGTTGAAAAACCATATTGAAGAAGGCGATATT
Source organism: Hugenholtzia roseola DSM 9546 (assembly GCF_000422585.1). NCBI lineage: Bacteria > Pseudomonadati > Bacteroidota > Cytophagia > Cytophagales > Bernardetiaceae > Hugenholtzia > Hugenholtzia roseola. The sequence continues at coordinate 62,627 of NZ_AUGI01000039.1, read as the reverse complement.
TACGAAATAAATTATTGTATAGAATTTCTAATTCAAAATTTTGAGTTGCAGGAGCAAGACTGTATTGCCCTTTTTTCGCTACTTTCCCAGCACGCGCCCATGCCTTTTTCGGCTTACCTCAAATGGCAAAATTTCTTCGTACTCTGTGCCTCGCCCGAACGTTTTTTGAAAAAAGAAGGCAAAAGGCTTATTTCACAACCCATAAAAGGTACTATCCGACGTGGAAAAAATGCCGAAGAAGATGAAATTTTAAAACACTATTTGAAAAATAATGAAAAAGAACGCGCCGAAAATATGATGATTGTAGATTTGGTGCGCAATGATTTGGCGCGAAGTGCTACCATTGGCACGACAGAAGCGACGGAACTTTTTGGCATTTACACCTTTAAGCAGTTGCACCAAATGATTTCTACCGTAGAAGCCGAGCTTGCGCCTGATTGCACTTGGGCAGAGGCTTTGCGTCATGCTTTTCCAATGGGTAGTATGACGGGTGCGCCCAAAATTAGGGCAATGCAACTTATCGAAGCCTATGAAAAGCAGAAAAGAGGTTTGTATTCAGGTGCGATAGGCTTTGTATCGCCTTCACAAGATTTTGATTTTAATGTAGTCATTCGTACTTTTTTGTACCATAAAAAGAAAAAATTAGGCTCTTTTCAAGTCGGAAGTGCCATTACCATCGATGCGCTGCCCGAAAAGGAATGGGAAGAATGTTTGCTAAAAGCCGAAACTTGGCGGAAACTACTTTCAGACTATATTTGAAAATAGCTAAAATAGCAAAAGCATAAAAAGCAAGTAAGTATAAAAAATATTTGCTAATTATCTTTCAGAAAATAAATATTGTCTTTTTGTTCGTATTTTTTGCGAATGGGTGGCAATTTATCGAGAAGCCTTTTGGCATCTCCTTCTAAATCGATGATAACTTCGGGAGGATTTTGGTTGAAATCTTCGTATAATTTGTTTATGATTTCGTAGTTATTAAGATTTTTAAAGTAGTTTTTGGTCAAATCTGTATTCAAGTAGGGGGTAGCCATTTTGTTTTTTAGATAATAACTTAAATCATTTCCTACTACCCAAACCTGCTTGTTTTCTATTACAAGGTGCTTATCTGATTTTTTTTCGGGTGCGGGCTGTTGGATAAGCAACTTGTTTTTTTGTATAAAAGTCTGAAAATCAGGAAGATAAGTTTCTAACCCATAGGCTGTAAGACTGCTTAGGGCAATTATCCAGAAGAAAATTTCTGCCTGCCACCTCTTTTTTATCAACAACAAGGCGTGAGTAAAGAAAAAGGCTAAAATTGGCACGAAAAAAATAAAAATAAAACTTCCTACTTCATAGGTAAAAGCAACGACTAAAATTCCTACCAAAAACCAAAGTAGCATCATGCGCTGCGAATAAATTTGAAAGTTGTGAAACACTCCTTTAAGGCTTACTTGCAAATAACAGACAAGAAACCAAAATAGTGGAATTGCTACCACAAAGGCGATACTCTGCCAAGATAAATACCAAAAAGGTTTGAATTTGAGGTGTAAAAATAGCGTTTGTTGGAAAAAGATAAAAAATCTATCTGTAAAATAAAAATAGGTGAGAATGGCTAAAAGTGGCAATAAAAAACCGATAAGCGATAATAGGTACTGTCGTAGGGTAGTGGTGCGAAAAACGGAAAGTCCCACCATCAGCCAAGCCAAATAAAAAAGGCTGGGTAGGTAGAAAAGCGTTGCGATACCAATGTAGAAGCCAATTTTGAAAAGGGCAACGTCGCTGCTATTATCTGCCAAAAGAAAGACGCGCGAAAGCACCAAAAGTAAGAAAAACATCGCCATCAGGGGGGGCGTGAGCGTGAGTTCGTCTAAATAAAGGCTGCCTAAAAGGGCGTAGAAAAAGGCAGGCAGGTAGGTGCGTTCCTGAAAAAAATCCTTTTGTATCAGGAATAAGTTAAAATGTGCTGCCTGATAAAATAAAAGTAATAAACCTATAATTTTGAGCGTCAGAAAAGAACGCCCTACAATCGCCTCAATACCCTCATACACCCAAGCTGAAAGCGGCATCATATTTTCCCAAACGCTGCGATATAGCCCTGCCGACTCTGTTATTTTTTCGCCTACCAAAAGCCAGCGCATCTCTATTTGTAGCGGGGCAGTATGCGGAAACCAAAGCAAAAGTAGGAGTAAGAAGGGAAAAATAAGCCGAAAAGGGTCATTTATACGAAGCAAACTAAGCATTCGAGCGGGCGTAGTGAGGTATGAGAGGAAGGGTAAAGACTTGAAAATGAGAGAGAAAGGCAAAAGAGGCGTTTAGAAGTCGTCTTCGGAAAGAGGCGGTTCTGATGTACCTTTTTTAGGTTTTGCGTCAGCGTCAGATTCGGGAGCAGGTATGTGCAAACTTTCTAAGAGTGCGTCTATTTTTTGGGCTTCTGCCTCTGTGGTATCGAGTAGAAATTGCAGTTCGGGAACGCGGCGTAGCTGGTGACGCACTTTTTGTCCTAACTCTTGTCGGATAAGTCCTTTTTTATCTTCAATAAGAAGTAAAGTTTCTTTATCGCTTGGGGCAGCCTGCTGCTGTGTGCCATGCAAGATGCTGATATAAACACGTGCCACGCTCAAATCGGGCGTAACTTTTACGTCTGTTAGGGTGATAAAAGCACCTTTCCAGAGGCTATTATGATGTAATAAAATTTCGCCTAAATCCTTTTGCACCTGTTTGGCGACTTGCTTTTGTCGTTTGCTTTCCATATTAGAATAAAATTGAGAAACAAAACGCAAAGGTAGGAAAAAAATAGCTTTCATGTGTGCCTTTGTCGGATAAAGTCAGGTAAAGACCTTAAAATTCATATCCCAAAAGGGCATGGCTCTTTGTAGTGGCGAGCTAAAAATGGCAGTGGGTTGTACCAAAAATTTTCTAACTTTGCCCATTCGTTTGCTCACTCACCAATCCTTTCTTGTTCATGCTTTCTACTTTGCGAGAAAAAAAAGTCTTTTTAGTTGATGCGATGGCGGTGATTTATCGCGCTCATTTTGCTTTTAGTAAAAATCCACGCCTGACTTCAAAAGGCTTGGATACAGGTGCTATTATGGGTTTTACTAATACAATATTAGAAATTTTACAGAAAGAAAAGCCTACTCATTTTGGGGTCGCTTTCGATACCGCTGCCCCCACTTTTCGCCATCAAGCCTTCGAGGAATACAAGGCGCACCGACAAAAACAGCCAGAGGGCATTACGGCAGCCAAACCTTATATCCGCCGCATTTTGGAGGCTCTCAAAATTCCGATTTTGGCACTCGATGGCTATGAGGCAGACGATTTGATAGGAACATTGGCGAAAAAAGCAGAGAAAGAGGGGTATCAAACGTATATGGTTACGATAGATAAAGATTATGCGCAACTTGTTTCAGATAATATTTTTTTCTATAAGTTGCCTTTTGCAGGAAAAAGTAGTACCGAAATTTGGGGCATCAAAGAAGTTTGCGAGCGTTGGGAAATAGAACGCCCCGAACAGGTGATTGATATTTTGGGTTTGCAGGGAGATGCTTCTGATAACATTCCGGGTATTCCGAATATTGGAGAAAAAACGGCAATAAAATTAGTAAAAGAATTTGGTAGTGTTGAAAATTTGATTGCCAATGTTGCTCAACTCAAAGGCAAGCAGCAGGAAAATGTGCGCGATTTTGCCCAACAGGGTCTGCTTTCCAAAGCCTTAGCCACGATTGATGTCGAAGTTCCGATTGCTTTCGAGCCTGAAAAACTTATCGTCGAGCCTTTTGATAGGCAGGCACTTTCTCAAATATTTGATGAATTGGAATTTCGCACGCTCAAAAAAAGGCTTTTGGGAGAGGATTCCAGTGAGAGCAAAAACCTTCCTACCCAAAAAAGCGACAGCAAGGCGGCGGCTAATTTAGGAGGCTTGTTTGCTAATCCTGCCGCCCAAACGTTAGATTTTGCCCAAACGCTACATCAGGTAGAAGATGCACAGCAGGAAAATGCCGCGCCGAAGCGCGATATACGGACGCGCCCACACGATTATTTTTTGGTGCAAACAGACACAGAGATTGATGCCCTTGTTGATTTTTTGGGGAGTCAGAAAGTCTTTGCCTTTGATACTGAAACGACAAGTTTAGATGTCTTGGAGGCGGAGATTGTGGGTATTTCTTTTTCCTACCGTCAGGCGGAGGCTTTTTATGTGCCGCTTCTCGAAAATAGAGAGGCGACGCTAAACAAATTCAAGTCTGTTTTAGAAGATCCTGCGATTGAGAAAATAGGACAAAATATTAAGTATGATTATCAAATACTCAACAAATACGGCATCGAGGTAAAGGGTGCTTTTTTTGATACTATGGTTGCGCATTATCTAATAGAGCCTGATTTGCGCCATAATATGGATTATCTTTCTGAAACACTTTTGCATTATCGTCCTATTTCTATCGAAACTCTTATCGGAAAAAAGGGAAAGGGACAGGGAAATATGGGCGATTTAAGCCCTACCAAAATTTTTGAATATGCCGCCGAAGATGCTGATATTACTTTTTGCTTGTATCAAAAATTAAAAGAACCATTGGCAAATTATCAAAAGTTGTTTGACCAAATGGAGATGCCTTTGGTGAAGGTATTGGCAAAGATGGAACTCGAAGGGGTGCGCATTGATACAGAGGCTTTGCAGGAATATTCTAAAAATTTGGAGCAGGAATTGGTACTTTTAGAAGAAAACATTTTCAAACAAGCAGGCACTTCTTTCCTTATCAATTCGCCGAAACAGTTGGGTGAAATTTTATTTGAAAAATTAAAATTAGATGAAAAAGCCAAACGAACTGCCAAAACCAAACAGTATCAAACCGACGAAAAAGTTTTACAAAAACTAACAGAAAAACACCCAATTATTCCTTATATTTTGGAATATAGAGAGTTGCAAAAGCTCAAATCTACCTATGTAGATGCCCTTCCTGCCCTTATTAGCCCCCATACGGGGCGCGTGCATACCTCTTTCAATCAGGCGGTAGCCGCTACGGGGCGGCTTAGTTCTACGCAGCCCAACTTGCAAAATATTCCCATCAAAACCGAGCGAGGCAGAGAGGTCAGAAAGGCTTTTATACCAAGAGATGAACAACATTGTTTGCTTTCTGTGGATTATTCCCAGATAGAATTGAGAATTATGGCAGTTTTTAGCCAAGACCAAACGATGATAGAGTCTTTTGCGGCAGGTCGTGATATTCATGCCGCTACTGCGGCTAAAATTTTTCAAGTCCCTTTGGAGCAGGTTACGGCAGATATGCGCCGCCAAGCCAAGACTGCCAATTTTGGTATTATCTATGGTATTTCGGCGTTTGGACTTTCAGAGCGTTTGGGAATTGCGTCAAAAAAGGCAAATGAGCTAATAGAGGCATATTTTAGGGAGTTTCCCAGCATTAAAAAGTACATGGACGAAATCATTGCACAGGCGCGTCAGACCGAGTATGTCGAAACGCTCTTTGGGCGCAGGCGTTATTTACGCGACATCAATTCGCGCAATTACACCATGCGTGGCATGGCAGAGCGCAACGCCATCAATGCGCCAATACAAGGCAGCGCAGCCGATATAATTAAGTTGGCTATGATTAAAATTGATTCTTTTTTAGAAGAGAAAAAGTATAAAACCAAGTTAATTTTACAGGTGCATGATGAATTAGTTTTTGATGTGCCTTTACAGGAACTGGACGAGGTCAGACCTCAAATTATTGCCTTGATGGAGAAGGTAGTAGAATGGGCTGTTCCCCTACAAGCGCAGGCAGGGGTAGGCAAAAATTGGTTAGAGGCGCATTAAGGGCAGAAAGGTGCTATTTGTAAAGTTTGTGGAGAATAGAAAATAGCACCTTTATATTTAAAAATTAGTGAATATTTTGGCTTTTTACGCTTATAAAAGTAAGTCTATTATTCGTGGTCATAACCCTTTGGTACTGCTCCATAAAATAAGAAGTGAGCCGTTTGCGATTTATTTCTTTGCAACTCTTTGTAAACATAGTTGTGTTTCTTTATTTCAAATTGTCTTTTATCAAATGTTCCTTCATAAGATTTTGATATGTACAACGACTCTCCTATTTGTAGTCTAATTCTCATGAGTTGTTTTTCATTTCCACTATATTTAGAAACTAAAAAAACAACAAATTCGCCCGGATGAACTTTAAGTCCAAAATATCCATTTCCACAAAAATCAAAACCTTTGGATTCAATGGGTCTCCATCGCTCGCTATTCCGTTCGCTTGTGTCTCGCGCTTCTTGAATACCAAAGGCACGCCCGTCTTTACCAACAAATACTTTTGTTCGTGAGGTTTCATTCACCACATATACAGGAAAGTAACAATTTCCATTTGAAAAATATTCGTCTTTGTCATAAACATTTGTTTGATAATCAATAAAAATTTGAAATCCATCAGTAGTTAAAGTATCGTCTTTTGTTGGCTTTGGATATTCCCAAATAAAATCTTTTAGGTAGGTTGTATCTCTTTTGTGACGCTCACTAAGTTTTAAGGTGTCTGTAAATTTGTGTTTTCCGTAGAATTGAAAAAATGTTTGACTCAAAGAATCGACTTTGGCAAGCTCAAAGCTCTCTGGGGTTGTGGCTTGAATAAGTACAGGTATCTGAAATTCCCGATTTAGGGTTTCTATTACTTTTTCTTGACGTTGACAAGCCATAAAAAGCATAAATAAAAAAAGTATGTTTATATATTTTTTCATTCTAATTTGTTTTGTTAAGTGGTTATTATCCTGATATTACATCTAATTGTGTTGGCGTTTTGTGTAGGAAAATGGTTGAATAGCAGGCTTTCTTTCCAAAGTTACAAATAAAACCTATCTTTTCAAAACTAAGTTTTTGGGGATATTCTTTTTTACTCGTAGTAGGATACCCGCCAAATTGAGGTAGCTATTTTTGCCAATTCAGATTGTCTTTTATCTAAATTATTAGCGTTCCACTCAGGAAAAGTGATTCTTTTTGTCATTTCAAACCCACTATCTTCAAATATCTTAACTTTTTCAGAGTAGACTTTATTGCCTATCTCTCTATTTTTACCTGCTTCCAAAAGTGTATAGTTGCCAATTCTGAAAACATAGTTCTCCAATACATTTTTGGAAAAATACGCTTCCCATTCTTCGTTTGGATTTTCGGGAAGGATATGTTCTATCGTTGCGTTATGTTCTTCAAAATCATAAGAATTATTACTTATTTGGTTTTCTAATTCAAAAAGTATATAACGAATTAGCTTTTTATTTCGGCGTGTATTCAAAGAGATAGTTGAAAAATCATTTTTAAAATCTGTATCGCTTAAATATAATTCTTTGACTTCTTCTGCTAATTGCTGTGGAGATGTTATTTCGCCATTATCAATTTTTATGGCGGCTTTGTTATAGACTTCTTCTAACCTTCCACTGTGATAGCCACCTATGACGGTAGCCCGAAAAGAGATAACCGTTATTATTTTTAGTATTTTATCAAAATGATTAAATATTTTATCGTATGCGATTAGTAAAATAGGTAGGCATTGCTTTACCTGAAAAATCTCTAATTCTTTGATGCGTTTTTTGATTTCCTTGTTTCCACGCCATAATTCATCTGCCGAATTATTTAAGGCAACATACAATTCAGCATTTTTCTCTAACTCTTCAAGTAGATAGGAAAGATGCTCTGCATTTTGAACCTTAGTCCTTATATTTTTGTATAGGTACTCCTGACGCACCAATTTATTTCGTGAAATCCAATAATGGCGTAAAAATATAGGGAAATTATCTAACCCAACAGTATCTACAATTCTATTCCATTGAGAACGAATATGGGGCAAATCAACCTCAGATACCAAAGAAAATAAGTAATTCTTCAATAAATCAGTTACTGTCAAGCCCACGCCTCTTGAATTAAGGGTTTCAAAAACAGTATAAGCACGTAATTCATTTTCAACAATAATTTGAATAAACATTAACCTTTTAGCAACCGTTTCGTTCAAAAATTTGGCAATATCTTCTCCTTTGGGATTAGGTTCAAAATATTTGCTTACTTTTTCTTGAAAAAACTTATATGCTTTTAAGAGTAGTTTATCAGAGTCTTTGAAATTTCGTAAAGTTGCAGGCGTTTTTAATGTAAGAATATAAGATTGAAAAAATGTATTATTATTTTCGTTCAATTTTAATTTACTAAAATAAGTAAGTGAAGATGGGTCTTTGTCGCCAATAAATTTACTGCTTAGTAGTTTTACTCGCTCCTCATTTGCTTCTTTGTCAATATCATTCTGAGCCAATTCTTTTATTTTATCAATACACGCCAAAGCAATAATGGTAATAGTAGTTAGGCGTTGCTGCCCATCGATGATTGTATAAACATCATCCCCCTTACTTTGCAACACAATCGCGCCCATATAATGAACAGAATTGCTTTCTAAAACCAATAAAATATCTGCCCATAAGTCCTCCCAATTATCCTCTTTCCAAGAATAATCGCGTTGATATAGAGGTACAATATACTTTTTACCATTACCTAAAATGTCATTACTATTGACAGTTTTAGTATCCAATAAGTTATTGTTGTTCATTTTGTTGTGGTTTTTAGATAATAGTCGATAGATATTTTGATGCAAGTTTTATGTATTTTTACCTCAAAACCTAAGAATAAATGTTTTTTATTAAAACAGCAAAAAAAAGAAACTAATTTTATTAAAAAAGCCCCCAATAAATCCAACTCGAAAAGGCGAAGTTTCTTTTTCTCATAGCCCAAACCTACAAAACTTCCAACAACTTTCCAAACGAAAAATGCTGGTTTGTGAAAAAAGAAAATTCCTTTATTCGGCTAAAATTTGACTGCCAAAGGCAAAAAGACCTTAGAAAACTTCGCTTTTGCAGATTGCCGTTTTTTTCGTACCTTCGCTTACCAATTTCAAACCCAAGCGGTCTTTCTTTCGTACAAATCAATATGTATTCATATTAAAATCCAAGCTCTCTTTCCTATGACAACGATACAAACGAAATGTCTTATTATCGGTTCGGGTCCCGCAGGTTATACGGCTGCCATTTATGCGGCGCGTGCAGGCATGAACCCACTTTTATACAAAGGACATCAACCCGGTGGACAGCTCACCATTACCAACGACGTAGAAAACTATCCGGGCTACCCCGACGGCGTTATGGGACCTCAAATGATGGTAGATTTCGAAAAACAAGCTGCACGTTTTGGCACAGACATTCGTAGCGGTCTTATCGAGCGCGTATCTTTTGATAAAAATGGTGGCACGCACCTCGCTTGGGACGAAAACGGAAATGAAATTCACGCCCAAACGGTGATTATTTCCACAGGAGCTTCTGCCAAATGGTTGGGAATCCCCTCTGAAACACGCCTCAATGGGAAGGGCGTATCGGCTTGTGCAGTCTGTGACGGCTTCTTTTTCAGAAAGCAGGAAGTTGCCATCGTAGGCGCAGGCGATACCGCTTGTGAAGAGGCAAGTTATCTCTCCAAAATTTGCAGCAAAGTCTATATGATTGTCCGTTCGGATAAAATGCGTGCCTCACAAATTATGCAGAAGCGTGTGGAAAACACGCCCAATATCGAAATTCTTTGGAACACAGAAACCGACGAAATTTTGGGCAGCGAGGAAGTCAGTGGCGTGCGTGTGCGCAATCGTGAAACGGGCGAATTGAAAGAAATTGCCGTTACGGGCTTCTTTGTCGCTATCGGACACAAACCCAATACCGACATTTTCAAAGGGCAGCTCGAATTAGATGAAACAGGCTACCTTATTACCCAAAAAGGTTCGAGCCTTACCAATATAGAAGGCGTTTTTGCCTCTGGCGATGCCCAAGACAAAATTTACCGACAGGCAGTAACGGCAGCAGGCACAGGCTGTATGGCAGCCCTCGATGCCGAGCGTTATTTGGCTGCAAAAGAAGCGGTAGAAGCCTAAATTTGACACAAAAAAGCTAATAACAGTTCTTGTTATTAGCTTTTTTGTATTTTTTTATGAAACACTTTCAAAAAAATCTCTACAAAAAAATCTCTGTTGAATGTAGGGAAAAGGCACTGCCTTGTCCGAAGTTAGATTGAAACAAAAAATATTTTAATATTTAAACTAAATTTTACTTCATTTTTTTACCACTTCAATACAGAAGGAAAGAAAATTTTAGCCTTATTTTTCCACAATTTCGTTACCTTTGTTTTTCTTTTCAAATGCGATACAAAACACTTTAAAAATGAAGAAAAACATTCTTTTTTTGATTTTATTTGGAACTATTCCATTTCTTTCTACCTTCGCACAAAAAAACAAAAAATGGGCGCAGGCAGAGGCTTATTTTCAGGCAGAGGAACTTGACAAAGCACAGGAATTATACATCAAAGTTTTGGAAAAAAATCCCTTATTGGCAAGTGTTTATTCACGCCTCGCCGAAATAGAATGGAGCAAGGAAAGGTACAAAGAGGCTTTGGGGGTTCTCACAGAGGGGATTCGTCAGAACCCCGATTCGCTCCTACTTTACGCACATCGAGGTAAAGCCGCAGGCGCACTTCTGCTTTTCGAGCTTGCCTTGCAAGATTACGAATCTTGGTATAAATTAGTGAAAGATAGTGATGAAAAGTGGCAGCCCCTGCTCAATATGAGTTCGTGTCAGGTGAGTTTGGGGCAAAATAAGGCGGCGTATGCCTCTTTGATGGAAGCCTTTGAGGTAGCACCCAATCAGATAGAGGTACTCAATAATTTAGCTGTTTGGTATATGAAAGAAAAAGAATATCATAAATCAAATGAAATATTAGAACAAATTATTCAAATTGAGCCGCATACTTTCTATGCTTATGTCAATTTAGGCTATAATTCTAATCAACTTGAAGATTATGAAAAAGCCATAACTTATTTCAATAAAGCAGTAGAATATAATTCAGAAGAACCCTTAATTTATAGCAATCGCAGTTTTGCATACTATAAATTAGGCGATTTGGAGGCAGCCCTCAAAGATATAGAGTTTTCTATTGCCAATAAAGCCATGAATGCTTACGCCTATAAAATTCGCGCCTTGATTTTTATAGCCAAGGGCGAAAAAGAGAAAGCCTGTGCCGATTTGAAATTGGCAGAGCAGTTGCGCTACAAGCAGCAATATGGCGAAGAAGTGGAAGAACTTTTGAAAGCACATTGCAGCGAATAGGATAAAGGCAGCTAAAAAAGTCTTTCATATCCTTGTTGTGTTTTAAAATGAGGATATGAAAGATTGCTGTTTTACTTTTTATTTTATTATTTTTCCGTCTTCTAATTGTATTTTTTGGTCTATAAAAGGGTGTTGGCTTACCAAAGAATCGTGTGTGGTGAGCAAAAAAGTAGTGCCTTCGGCTTTGAGTTTTTCAAAAAGGGAGAGAATTTGTTGGGCATTTCTGCGGTCTAATTGTGAAGTGGGTTCGTCTGCAAAAATGATAGCAGGCTCGCTCACTAAGGCACGCGCTAAGGCAGTGCGTTGCTGTTCGCCACCTGAAAGTTCGCCTACTTTTTGTTGTAATTTGTGTGCAATATTGGCTTTTTCGGCAGCTTTTTGCACCTTTTCCCTGATTTCTTGGCTTGAAAAAGATTGACAATAAAGTGGCAAAGCGATATTTTCGAAAGCGGTTTTGGTGGGCAAGAGTTGGAAATTTTGAAACAGAATCCCGAAATGTTGTTGTCGGAAGGCGGTTAAAAATTTTTCTGACCAAAGGGAAAGATTGTGGTCTTTAAAAAAATAATCCCCCGAAGTGGGTTTGCTCAAACCTGCCAAAAGGCTCATCAACGTTGTTTTTCCGCTACCCGAACTGCCTTCTAAAAGCGTCGCGCTGCCTGCTTCAAGCGATAGGTCTATGCCCGAAAGTGCGACTACTTCATTTGGGCGTTTGGCATGAAAAATTTTGGTGAGCTGGACGGTACGGATAAGGGGCATTTTACTTTTGTGGGGACAAGGCACTGCCTTGTCCGAAATTTGATTGAAAAATATTTTATAGATTTTTATACTATTGTGCAAAACAAGCGTTTCGCAACACAAGCGGCTTATTTAGGCTCAAATCTCATTTTTAAGATTTAATAAAAAATCCATCGTATCGAGATTGTCGGCATAGTCGTTCAGACGGGGCTTCTGGGCTGTTCCGAAAGACAAGCCTCCCTTTCCTACCCTGCATTGTATTTTGTTTTGCCAAAGGGTTGCAAAATTTTCTACTTCGTCTTGGTTGCGATAAGTTTGGGCATAGAGGACGGCGGTAGGCGAAAAAAGCCCTTCATCGTGTTTGATAAGGCAAGTTCCTGCGTCTAAATGTGGGATTTGGTTCATCAAATAAACGGCTTTATTGTAGTCGTAATTATTGGCGTATTTGTTGTGCTGCATCAAATCTTTGCCTTTTTCGTAAAAAATATCGAGCAAGGGGTTAAAATCGTACCCTTCTGGCACAAATATTTTGGATACATTTCTGCACCCTAAACCAAAGTAGGTGAAAATATCGGTGTGCAAATTGGCTAAGTCTTCTGCACTTTCGTTGCCCTGCAAAACGGCGATAGAAGTGCGATTGCTGCGTATCAGGTGCGGATATTTGTCAAAATAATAGGCAAAGTATCGCGTCGAATTATCGCTTCCTGTGGCTATGTAAGCGTGGGCTTCTTTGAGCAGGTGGGGAAAAAATTGAATTTGAGTAGCAGCAGTAGGGAAAATTTCTACCAATATTTCTAACAAGGCAGGCAGCAAAACTGTATCTTTGCTACTAAGTTTTACCTGCGCCTGATTGCCCGACACAAAAATAGCAAGCCAATCGTGAAAAGCAACCAAGGGAATATTGCCCGCCGCAATAAGTCCAACCTTGCGCATCTGCTTTTTATCAGCCTTTTCTAAGGCAGTGCGATAGGGTGCTACCCACGCTTCTAACGCCGTTGGGTCAAGCAGGGCTGCCCATTCGGATAGCGCAAAGGCGAGGGAGGAGGGCGTAAACCAAGCATTTTGGCGATAGCTTTCTCCTACCCAACGCGCCGCTTCCAATAGGTTTGGCATTGCGACAAGGTCTTTTATTCGCTCGCCTAAGCAGGCAAGTGCGTGCAGACGCTCGTTGTAGGTAGTGGGTGTGGGTAAAGCCTTTGCGTCGGTAAGGGCGTTTTTAGGGTCTATTTTCATGGCTCGAAACGGCGGTTTTGTTTTTTTTGACTGCAAAGATGAAAAAAAATGAGCAAAAACTTTTTTTATCGACAAACAAATGTTAGTTTTTGGGGCGAAATCTTTGGTTTAGGCAAAACCCTTCAAAAATAAACCTATAAACATTCAGGAGCATTGGGAAAAGTTATTAAAATCGGAACTCGAAACAGTAAGCTGGCACTTTGGCAGGCACGTCACGTCAAGCACCTTTTGAAAAAGGCAGGCATGACTTCCGAATTGGTTACGATGGAAACCAAAGGCGACAAAATCTTACATAAAAGCATTGCCAAAATTGGCAGTAAGGGCGTTTTTACCGAAGAATTAGAGGAAAAACTCTTTGCAGGTGAAATCGACATCGCCGTTCATAGTGCCAAAGACCTGCAATCCGACCTCGATAGCAGGCTCGAAATCATTGCCTTTACTAAGCGCGAAAGGGTCAATGATGTCGTCATTTCGTTTAATAAAGACTTTCGCCTCGATACGGCTAATAAGTGGCTCGTCGGCACTTCTTCTACGCGCCGAACCGCTTTGCTTAAACAATATTATAGCAATGTGCGTACAACCAACATGCGTGGCAATCTGCAAACCCGCATGCGTAAGCTCGAAGAGGGGCAATGTGATGCCCTACTTTTAGCCTATGCAGGTGTGCATAGAATGGGCTACGGCGAATTTATCGTCCAAGAGCTTGAAAGCGAAACTTTCACTCCTGCGGCAGGGCAGGGCAGCATTGCCATTGAAGCGGCTCGCGATTTAGAGCCAACTCTTAAAATGCGCATCAGAGAGGCGGTCAATCATGAAGCCACTGAAACCTGCGTCGCTACCGAACGCGCCTTTTTGCGGCACATGGAAGGTGGTTGTAGTGTTCCCGTCTTTGCCTTAGCAACCTTAGAAGGCGACCAGTTGCGCCTCAATTGTGGCATCATTAGTTTGAGTGGGAAGAAAGAAATTCGCAGAAATGTCCTTGTTCCCATCAATGAAGCGATACACTTGGCACAACGCATGGCGCAAGAAGTCCTCGACGACGGGGGCGATAAGATTTTAGAAAAAATTAAAAAAACAAAGAAATAAGCGTCCTACTTCTACGTCCCTTAGTGGAAAATCAGTTTTCAACAACCCTGTCGGCGGCTTCAAGCCCTGACGGGGGAATCGGCGCGTGTAGCAATCACTTATTTCGCTATCAAAACTAAAATATGAGATTCTCAAAAAAAAATCTACTTCTTTTTTCGGAAAATCCTATCCTGAAAAAATATTATTTAATATTTTGGCTTGTCGGCGGACTTTTTTATCAGGGGCAGACTTGGGCGCAAACTAATACCCGTTCCATTGCACCTGCCAAAGGAAATGCTGCCAAATCAGACCCAAAAACTGCTAAGACACAGCCAGAAAAGCCCACCAAAAAAGAAACCGCTGCCCAAAGCCAAGACGACAAAACAAGCCTTGACCCAAATCTGCCCCAAGACGACAAAGAGGGCGTTATTTTTTTTGAAGGCACGTATGAAAAATTGAAAGAAAAAGCGCAGGCAGAAAAAAAGCCCTATCTCTTGTATTTTTACAATCGCCCAACGCAATACGACAGCACTACTTTTCGCAACCAATACGTTGCTATGTATGGAAACAAAAGATATTTGTTTTTCAAAGTAAAAGCCTATTCCCTTTATAGCGACTATCTAATTAAGACCTTTGAAGTCAAGACCTTTCCGCAGGTCTGTATCGTTACGCCCGAAGGCAAACTTTTGGCGCGAATCGAGGGTTATGTTTCGCCCCAAAAGATGATGGAATATTTGCGCCGCTATCCGCAGGCAGAGGGCAAGCCTGACGCGCCTATCCAAACTTTTGCGCGTAGTGCCGAACCAGAATTATCTTTCCGCTTGCGCCTCGATTCGAAGGTGCGCGGTCTTTACCGTTTGGAAGTTCATTCTATGCCTATTGAAGCGCAAACCTTAGGCGTGCAGGTGGGCGTTTTTGAAGAATATGAACACCTTTTGGCGGCTGCACACGAATTAGGCGAAAATTGGCATCGGAATATTATGGTGGCGATTGTGGAGCTGGACGGTAAAAAATATTATCGTTTGCTTTTAGCACCTTTTTATAGCTACGAACACGCACTTGCTTATCAGAAGGCTTTGAAGGAGAAAAAGGGACTCTATGGTATGATTGTGCGCCTCGATGAGGGTTTTATGCCTGTGGAAGAATAGGGGGAATTTCAAGTTTTGAAAACTACTCAATTGATAACTTTGTAGGGACAAGGCAGTGCCTTGTCCTAAGTGCTTCAAAATTTGCCCAAACTTGTTTAGGTTTGATTCAAAGTTGAAATAAGGGGTATGAGTTCAGACTCGAAATTGTCGCCGTTGTCTGTGTCCCACAAACGAGCCGTTGTCTGTGTCCCACAAACGAGCCGTTGTCTGTGTCCCACAGACGACTTCTTACTTCTTGCAGGGCAAAATGCGATAATCGGCTTCTACCTTGCCTTTTGCAATCTTATCCAGCTTATTTTTGAGCAGTTGTTTGCGAAAAGTAGAGATGTGGTCGGTAAAGAGAATACCCTCGATGTGGTCGTATTCGTGTTGGATAATGCGTGCGGCGATACCAGAATAGCTTTCCTTGTGGTGTTTCCAATCTTGGTCGTAGTATTCGATGGTAATATCTGCCTGCCGCGCCACTCTTTCGCGAATATCGGGTATGCTAAGGCAGCCTTCCTCAAATTCCCACTTCTGACCTTTTTCTTCGATGATTTGTGGATTGATAAAGACTTTCTTAAAATTTTCTAAGCCCTCTTCCATAGAGGCGGCATCTACTACAAAGATGCGTTGGCTTAGTCCGATTTGGGGGGCAGCCAGTCCCACGCCATGGGCAGCATACATGGTTTCGAACATATCTGCCACTAATTGCTTGATGTCGACGCTGCCGTCGTTGGGAATATCTTGGGCTTTTTTTCTTAGAACGGGTTGTCCGTAGGTATAAATGGGTCGAATCATATAGAAATCATAACAAGTTCATAACAAAGTCATAACAAAATAAAGGAGAAACAGCGACAAAGGCAAACAAAGGCAAACAAAGACAAAAAACGAAGAGCGCGTCCCTTTCGCCCAGTGATGTTACCAGTGATGTTAAATCCTAAAAGTTAGATTCAAACGTAGGGCAAGGCATTGCCTTGTCCTATGACCCAAACCCTAAGGGTATTCAAGACGCTTAGGGTTTAAGTCCAAATTTTATTTTGTGTCAAGTTTGAAAAAACTTTAATAGAACAAGGTTTTTCACAGAACTTAACATCACTGCCCTGTCGCCGTTTGGGTGCGTATAGAAGCAGTTGCAAAATTACAAAAAAACTAACTTCAAAGGCATTTTTTTTGGTAGCCTATGGAAGATAGACAGCGGCGCGGAGAAATTTTTTTTGCAAAATCGCCCTAAAAATGCTATCTTTTCCTACCAAAACCTTAAACAAAGGCTTACTTTTGTAGAAATCTAAACAGAAAAATATCCTATGACACTCGTGCTGCCGCTTTTTCCACTCAATTTGGTGCTTTTCCCTACTGACACGCTCAACCTCAACATCTTTGAGCCGCGCTATTTGCAGTTAGTAGAAGATTGTTTGAAAAACAAAACCAATTTTGGAATCCCTGCCTTTATCGATACCTCCATACGCGAACTGGGTGCAGAGGTGCGCATTACCGAAATTAGCAAGCGTTATGACGACGGTAGGCTCGATATCAAGACGAAGGTGATGTCCGTCTTTCGGTTGTTATCTTTTAAAAATCCCGTTTCGCAGGAAAAACTCTATGCGGGCGGCGAAATAGAGCGCATTGTCTTTGAAGATGATGCTTCTTTTTCGCAGAAGGAAAACTTTTTGGCGGCGGTTTCTGCCTTGTATCGCATCTTGCAGCTCGACCACGACTTTTCCGAAAAAGAGACCCTTCTTTCCTTTCATTTGGGGCATAAATTGGGGCTTTCGGTATTGGAAGAGTACGAACTTGTGGGCTTGAAGCGCGAATCGGAGCGGCTTGCCTTTCTGATGCGCCACTTGGAGCGTATTACGCCTATCGTTTCGGAAGTGGAGCGCAGCAAAGAGCGGATTCGCCTCAATGGGCATTTTCAAAATTTTAATCCCTTAGATTTTAAGAATGATTTTGAGAAGCGATAATTTTTGCTTTTTTTTGCTTTCCTAAAAAAAATACCTATGTCTATCGCCTTTCTGATTCAGGCTTTGGGGTTGATGCCCCTTTTTGCTGCTCGCGCTTTTTTGCCCGCCTTTTTGATGGCACTCACGATGGCTTATCCCAAGCTCATGCCTTTTGTGGAAGCCCCCGAAGTTGCGCCTGATACCTTCATTACGCACCCTGCGGTAGTGCTAATTTTGGGTGTTTTGGCTCTTTTAGAGATTTTGGCAGATAAAAATACCGACCTCAAACAGTTTTTTATCCTTGCCGACCCCTACGTAAAGCCTTTACTTTATGCCCTTATCACGACGCAATTAGTAGATGAAGCCAGCATTGGCGTACTCAAAACGATTCATCAGGCAGGTTTTGTAGGCGAATATGGCGGTACGCTGCTGTTGGCGGCAGGTGTCTATTTTCTAACCCTACTCAAAACGCAGATAGAGGAATATTTGCTTTCAATAGATGAAGATGGCGATTTGTACCTGCATACGATTGCGAGTAGTTTTCAAGATGTCTTCGTCTTTTTTGGCTTCTTCTTGTTGTTGGCTTTTGGTCTGTTGGCGTTGTTATTTTTCGGGATAGCGGTCTTGGCACTTTTCCTGCTAAAAAAGCGCATTGCTGCCAAAGAGGAGAAGCAAAAAATCGCCTGTGCGAAGTGTCAGCACCTCAATACCCCTTTTGCCCTTAGTTGCGCTAAGTGTAAAACGCCAACGGCAGTGGCTTTCCAAATTGGCTTTTTCGGACAGAAACGCCAAAAGCAGGTTTCAAACCCTGAAAAGCACCAGTTTTCCCTTCAAACCCAAAAACGCTGTACGGCTTGTGGTACGAAATTAGAAGATGCGCGTGCTTGTCGGGCATGTGGCAAGGCGGTTTTTGAAAGTGCCGAAAGCAAGAAAAAATATTTGCGCAAGATAGAATTGCGCCTGATACCGACGGTAGTTTTGGCGGTAGGATTGGGCTTTATTCCCATCTTGGGTATCGTCCTTGCGATGCTTTACGCTAATTTGTACCTCAATGCGCCACTCAAACGCTATTTGCCTACCCTACAAAGTCTTTCTACGGCTATTTTTATTAAATTCCTTATCTTCTTGGTGCTTTTTTTCGGCTCTATGGCAGGCTTTATCTTAGCCCCCCTTTACGTGCTAATTCGCTTTACACTTTGGCGTAGGGCGTTTTTGGCAGTGAGGTAGGCGGCTTTTTGCACCAAAAAATAAGATTTCCCCTTATTTCCCTCCATAAATGGCGAAAAATGCGTATTTTTGGAGGGAACTACCTTTTTATTTTTAGCCTTTTTCGTATATGATGCCCTCTGATGCCCTTGCTGCTACCTCTAACCAAAAGACTGCACCCAACCAAACGCCACTTTGGTCGATAAAATGGATTGTTAGTCCGAAGTATGATTTGTTTTTTTTTATAGGAAGTTGTGTTTTTACTTGGCTCGTGTTGGCTTTCTATGTTTGGGCGCAAAAGCAAGATTTCGCACCCAAAGGAGATGCCATTATCGTTACCTATTTCCTCTTTACCGCCTTTTTCGACCACCCGCATATCTTCCAAACCTTTTCGCGCACGCACTTCGATAAGGCTGAACGCCAAAAACGCCCATTTCTACATACTTGGGGGCTACTGCTTTTCATTGTGGCAGGGCTTGTCGCGACGGCTTTCGATTGGCAGAGCGAACTCATTGTTTTTGCCGCCGTCTTTGGCAGTTGGCATATCATGCGCCAACATTGGGGGCTTTTGCGTGCCTACAAGGGCAAAAATGGCGATTACGAAAAAATAGACCATTGGCTTGACGGTTTTCTCTTTTATGCAGGTATGTTTGCTTGTTTTTTTCAAGATTATACCGATATTACTTCGCCTGTTGTTATTTACAAAGAATTAGTAGCACATTTTCCCTATCTGCCTGCCGAAATTGCCGAAATTGTATGGACAATTTTTATGGTGGCACTTGTCTTGTTTGTCTTACGGCAGGCGCAGCGATTGTACCAGAAAAAACCGCTTAATTTGCCCAAGATTCTCTTTTTGGTAGCAGCGTTATCTACCCATTACTTCGTCTTTTTCCTGACCCTCACGCCTTTTTTGGTAGCGGAAGCCTTAGAAACGATTTACCACAACTTTCAGTATCAGGGCTTTATGATGCACTATCAGAAAAAGCGTTTCAAGGACGTGCGTCGCGTTGCCTTCAAATGGTTTGGCATTTCGCTGGCGTATGGGATTGTGGTAGGCACGATTGAGGTTTTGGGTCTGATGCACAATGGCTTTTTCAAATGGCTCTTTGTGCCTTTTTCTATGATTGTGATTTATCACTATTACGTAGATGGGCTAATTTGGCGTTTTAGCAAAGAACCCGAATTGCGAAAAGAAATTTTCAGTTGAAAAAAAGTGTCTATAAACAATTTTGCAAAACACTCTGCGGTTGTTTGTAAGGACTGTTTCTAAAAAAATGCTTGTTTTTGTAGGGAAAATCCAAACTTTATTTCGTGTGCAAACTTCCTGAACCCCCACCCTGCCCTCCCCCCAAAGGGGAGGGTTCGAAAACCAAATCATTTTTTTCGCATTTATGCGAAAAAAATGATACGAAGTTGAAGCCCCGCCCTATGGGGGAGGGGTTTGGGGTGGGGTGCATTTAACGCTTTCTTTGTTGTAACAACGCCTATCACACCCGAAAGGTCCTGCTACAAATTTGTTTATAGATGCTAAAATATCTTACTTACACTTTCAAAACAATATGAAAACTCTTCAAAATTTTACGCGCCATTCCAAAGGCTTTCTCCTGCTCTTGGTGCTACTCTTTTTGGCTGCCTGCGAACCTACCGACGAGCTACCCGAAAGCCCGCCCGAAGGGGAAATTTGGGTTACGATAGGAAATGAGTTTTTCCGCTTCAATGACCCCGGCACTGCCCTGCCTGCCATCACCAACGGCTATGAAAGTAGTGTGCAGTCGCTTTCTTTGCGCCGCCAACTTTTTGACCCCTTCAACGGCAATATGAGCCTGCGCCTACAAATTTTCAACTTCGACCTCGACGATACAAGCCCTCGACAAGTGCCTGCTAATCAGGTAATTATCAATTTTTCGCCTACCAACAATGTCATCTTCACAGGGCGCGACGGCGAATGTCAGATACAAATTACCAAGATTGAAGACGACGTAGTAGAAGGCTTTTTTGCAGGAACGGTGCGCAATACCAGCAATCCAAGCCAACTTTTTCGCCTACAAAGCGGACAATTTAAAATCCGCGTTTTGCGACAATAGCCAAAAACAAAAAGAAAATTAAAACCACAAGGGGGCGGTAGGATTCTAACAAGTTCGTCGTATCTTTGCAGCCAAAGAAAAAACAAAGGCTTCTCTTTGTAGTTTTTTGGAAAAGTAAAACTATTAAAAGAGAAAGTCTTACTATAAAAATGCTTTATCGCCCCCTTTCCTCTACCTTTATGTTGAAACATTTGTTTG
This sequence comes from Hugenholtzia roseola DSM 9546, assembly GCF_000422585.1. Classification (NCBI taxonomy): domain Bacteria; kingdom Pseudomonadati; phylum Bacteroidota; class Cytophagia; order Cytophagales; family Bernardetiaceae; genus Hugenholtzia; species Hugenholtzia roseola. The sequence goes on along the minus strand of NZ_AUGI01000039.1, from coordinate 41,903 downwards.
TAGGTCGGTTTTTGGCTACCCGATTGCACCTTGTTTGTTGTGCCTTTGCCCTTATTTTTTCACCCTCCCTTTTGGCGCAAAGCCCTGCCGATACGCTTTACTTTCAAGATTTTCTGGCGGCGGTGGCACAGAATCACCCGCTTTTTCAACGCATCGACCTGATAGATGACATCTCCCTTGCCGATATTCGCAAGGCACGTGGCGCATTCGACCCCGTCTTGATGAGCGATATGACGGAAAAAGAATTTAAAACCACAGAATATTACAATAAATTCTTTGCAGACCTAAAAATTCCTACCCTTTTAGGCTTTGACTTGAAGGCAGGCTATGAAAATCATTCAGGTACTTATTTAGATAGCGAACTAAAAGTCCCAGAAGGCGGCTTGTTTTATGCAGGCATAGAAATTCCCGTCTTGCGAAATCTTATCTTTGATAAAAGACGAGCGGAATTGCGACAGTCTGAAGTTGCCTATCAAATGAACCTTGCCGAACAGCGCAAGACCTTCAACAAACTTTTCTTTGATGCAGCAAAAGCCTATTGGGATTGGTATGCGCACTATCAAATGTTGCTTTTATATGACGAGAGTGTCCGATTAGCCGAAGAACGCTATGAGGCAGTCAGGGCGGCTTCCGACTTAGGAAAATATCGCGCCTTAGATACCGTAGAGGCGCGTATGGAAGTGCAGCGGCGCAAGGTAGAGCAGTTGCAGGGAGCTATCAATTATGAAAATGCGCGTTTGCATCTTTCTACTTTTCTTTGGAATAATGACAATGTTTTAGACAAAAACGAGATGCTTTTTGTCAGAAACGACATCTACCCTTCTATTCGAGGGGGTGAGATGGAAACTTTTTTGGTAGAAGAATGGGCGCAAAGGGCGGCAGAAAATCACCCCGAAATTTTGAAACAGGTTCAGAAAATTAAAAGCGTAGAGATAGATAGGAAACTCTACCGCTTTCAAATGATGCCCGAACTGAATTTGGAATACAAGCCACTTTTAGCCCCACAAGGCGGTGCGAGTAGCTTTCTTTTGCAGGAAAACTATAAATTTGGCTTTTCTTTTTACGCACCACTTTTGCTAAGAAAAGAGAGAGCGGCTTTTGTTGCCAGCGGCTTCAAACTCAAACAGGAAAATTTTACCTTCGACTTTGTCAAAAAACAGGTGCGTGTAGAGGTGGAGCGTGCCTTTGTGCAGCTACAAAATACCCAGCAGATGCTTTCGCTCCAAACTTTGAATAGGGACAATGCCGCCATTATGCGTGATGGCGAACAGACGCTTTTCGAATTGGGTAGTAGTTCGTTTTTTTATATCAATGTGCGCGAGCGATATTTGATAGAAGCTACGCTTAAATTGATAGACCTACGGGCTAAGTACGCCAAGGCGAAGGCAGAATTTCGCTACAATGCAGGGGAAATGCCTGCCGAATTTGAATAAAACGCGCCTATTTTTATATCAAATACCTAATTTTTATGAACAGACGAAAATTTATACGCCTTATGGCGGGTGCAGGCACTACGCTTGCTTTGGGGGGCATTGGTGGTGCGCTTGCTTTCGACCACCATCTTTCTACGCCTAATTCCGCTTTGCAAACGCTTCGTTTTGAGTCTTTGAAAGAGGCTTGGTTAGAATTAGAAAAATTGGAAAAAGCATTTCTACTAAATCCTTCTAAGATAGAACTATTAGGTGAATGGTCTTTGCACCAAAACCTGATACATTGTGCGCAAAGTGTAGAATACTCTCTTGTCGGCTATCCCAAACACAAGCCTGCGTTTATCAAAAAAACAGTAGGAAAGTGGGTCTTTGAAAAGTTTGCCGCTCAAAATTTTATGAAGCACGACCGCAATGAGCCAATTCCTGCCGCTGCGCCACTTGAAAAGGAGGGCGATTTAAACAAGGCTTTTGAGCGTTTGCGCAAAGCCCTGACCGACTTTGAAAATCATCAAGGCAAATATGAACCTCATTTTATCTATGGGCAGCTCGATAGGGCGGCATACGAAAAGGCACACGCTTTTCACCTTGCCGACCATTTTTCGGGTTTGCGTTATCTTTGAAAAGTAGAGAAAACAAAAAAATAGAAGAAATAGAACAAACTATTTAAAAAATAGTTCGTTCTATTTAAAATTTAACTAAAAAGATAGAGTTTATTTGCTTGCCGTCATCACCTGCGAATCATAGCTTTCGCCACAAGCAAAATGATGGCAGGTATAGAGTTGGAAACGCCCTTTGATGGGCTTTTCTTCACTACCAATGCGGAGGCTAACGCTGCAAGGCTGGGCTTTGTCGTCTGTGTATTCATCTACAAAATAGGCGTTGCCTTCGGCATCTTCGTCTGATTCGGCATCACCTTCTTTGAGTGTGGCTGTGCCGCTAATGGTGGTTTCAGGACATTCGCCGCTGCTTAGATAGACTTCATAACGAATCGTTTTTTCGTCTATTTTTTTAATTTTGATACTTTCGTGCAAATCGGCTTTGTCATAATTCAAGACTAAGTCGTACTCTTGCGCTGTTTCTTGGGTAGCGGCATTTTCAGCCATCTTACTTGTGGCGTTGTCGGTTGCGTTTTCTACTTGTGCTGTCGCTACCGAATCTGCCGAAGCGGTAGTGGTGGAGTCTGCTTTTTTACCACAAGCAACTAAGAGTAGGGAAGAGAACCCTAAGGCGAAGATGAAATTTTTTTTCATAAAGATAAAATTAGAAAAAAGAAATAAATAGAATTTTAAAAAAGGAGCAAATTTGGTAGCTTTAAAATCGTTGTATAATTTCAAAATAAAGTGGCAGACCGATTGTAATATTGAAGGGAAAGGTCAGCCCCAGTGCCATTGGAATATAAAGACCCGGATTGGCTTTGGGTGCAGCCATTTGCATGGCAGCGGGAACGGCAATATAGGAAGCACTCGCCGCTAAGATAGAAAAAATGAGGCGATTGCCGATGTCGGCGGTAATAAAACCGCTTAAAAAGGCGGTCAGGATACCATTAAAGGCAGGGACAAGGATTGCGAAAAGGGGTAGGAAAAAGCCGTAATTTTTGAAGGCTGAAAACCTTTGCGCCGTAACCATGCCCATTTCCAAGAGAAAAATAGCCAAGAAGCCTTTGAAGATGTCGGTGGTGAAGGGCTTGATACCCTCTGCCTGTTTGGTATCAGCGATAAGCCCGATGAGAAGACTCCCCAAAATGAGCAAAACACTGCCGTTGGTGAAGGAATGTAGTACGATACTTTTGAGCGACTGACGGGGCGGCGCGTCGGGGTGTTCGGGTAGGGCGGCTTCATATTGTCGCATCAAAATCACGCCTACAATGATGGCAGGCGATTCCATCAATGCCATTACCGCCACCATGTGTCCGCCAAAAGTGAGCTGTTGCGCTTCCAGAAAAGAGGCAGTCGCGACAAAGGTAACGGCACTTACCGAGCCATAAGTAGCGGCTACTGCGCCTGCGTCGCTGATGCTCATGCGGCGTTTGAGAATAAAAAAAGTGTAGAGCGGCACTAAGGCAGCCAACGCCAAACCAAACAAGACCGAAAATAGAATTTCGCTATTAAAATCGCTGTGTGCTAATTCCTGCCCCCCTCTGAAACCTATCGCAAAGAGCAGATAAAGGGAGATAAATTTGGTGGAGGGTTTGGGGATTTCCAAGTCGCTTTTTAATAAAGTGGCTAAAATCCCCAAGACAAAAAAGAGTAGGGTAGGATTGGTCAGATTGGCAAGGAGTATTTCAAAATCCATAGTCTTTGTGTGTGTAAAGGGTAGGGAAAAGGTGCAGCTTTTGGTTTGTTTGCAGCCTCCCTTTTATGGGCTTATGCAGGGCAAAGGTAGTTAAAAAGGATTAAAGAAAAAGATTTTGCTACTTTTGCACGGATTTTGCACCTCCTTAGCCTTGTAATATTCTTATTCAAGCCACTAAAAATACAGTTTTCAATATGAAACAGACAAATCTCTTTCGCCTCTTTGCCTTTTTAGCTTTCCTATTTTTGGCTCTGCCACTTTCTGCCCAAGAAACCAAAGAAGAGTACAAAAAGCGCAAAGAACGTCCGCTTAATATCGCAGGGGCGAATGTTTATACGCCCGACGAAACGGAAAATTTGGCTAAGTATCGCCTCAAAGAAGGCGTAGCAGAGGATTTTCAAGCCTTTTTTAAGACTTTGAAGCCCATTAAAACGCCCTTTCATGCACCCGAAAAGGTCAATGCGGCTTCTTTTCGCCCTGTTACGGCTGCCGAATACCAAAAGTATTTTCATATCATCGACAAGCGCGACCAAAGCATCATGGAAGCCCCCGCAGGCAATAAAAAACTCTACCTCGTGGGTACTTTGCCCGTAGAAAATGAAGAAATTTTTGCTTTGATTTTTTATGGTATTGATGGGAATGTATTTCAATACACCAAACTTATTACTTTTGATAAGGAAGGCAATCCGATTGATGCGCAAAATGTGCAGTATTATATTTATGGCAAAACAGGGGGCTTCGAGCAGCTCGACCAAATGTATTGCCACGTCAATAAAGACCTGACCTTTGATTGTTATACTACTTCTACTTCAAAAGATTTTAACAATCTAAATGCAGATAAAAAACCAAAAGAAAACAAAAATCAGCAAGGTTTCATTTATGAAATTCAACCTGATGGCACGATTGAGCGCGTAGGTGAATTAGACCTAAGCGAAGAAGGTAAAAAGATGCGTCGTGAGGAGATGAAATAAGCAATTTTTTCACGAATTTTCCTAATCTTTTCATGACCTTTTTCTGACCTTTTTTATACAATTAGACAAAAACTTTATTTTCCTTTATTTATACTATCTTAAACCTCTTTTTATGCAACTAACTCCCCTTTCACGTCTTTTTACAAGCCTTTGTTTGGCTCTTTTCCTACCCTTAGTCGCGGTTACTGCTTTAAAGGCACAGGATTCGCAAAGCTATGGCGCACTGACTTTGCATGGCAGTATTCCCTCGTCTGAACCTTACAGCAATGTGGCGAAATTTGGTGGCGGTTTGGGTTTTGATGGAGCTAATTTTATTCACCCACTTTTTGGTATCGCCTACCATGTGGGGGTTAATATCAATCCTTACAACCGCAGCAACACGAATTTTGGGCTTAATGTTGGGGCAAATGATGATACACAGCCTTGGGTAAATGCAAATTTAATGTTGGGTGGTGAATTATCATATCCCATCACGCCTGCCATTGCACCCGAATTTCGCGCCTTAGCAGGGCTTATGGTAGCGCGTGCGCCGCAGGTAAAATATGGTACTTTGGGTGAAATTGAGGCTGATATTGCGCCTGCCTTTGGCTATTCTATTGGCGGCGGCTTGAAATTTATCAACAACGAAGGGGCAAGTGCCATTCGCATTGGCATACAATACCAAGCGGCTAATCCTAAATTTTCGCGCAACACCAGCATTGTAGGCATTGGCACAGGCGCAGTGGAAGGCAAACAAAAGATAGATATGTTAAGTATTTATGTTAGTTTTGCTTTTTTGAGCCGCAAGTAAAATTTTAGTAAAACTTTTAAGTTATCTGATATAAAATTTCAAACAAAAACCCTAAGTTTTTTCGAACTTAGGGTTTTTGTCTTTAAAAAGTTAGAATTGGTCTAAGGGGCTGCCTTCTCTAAAATCGCCTGTTTTAGGCGGCATGTCGGAATTATTGGTTTCTGCACCAATGTTCCCATTTTGTTGCAAAAGTATATCATAAAAAACATAGCCTGCAATCAAAGTCAGGGGGACAGTGTATAATAGACCTACTAACAATGCCAAAACGCCTAATAAATTGATAAGAAAGGAAACTATCAAAAAGAGAATCCCTATGCTCATGTTTTTGCGCATCGTCTTGCGGCTAATTTCCATTGCGTCCCAAAAAGAGAGGTTCGAAAAGGTAATCAAATAGGGCGCAAGTAGGTACATTGCCGAGATATAGAGTGCGTATATGCCAAAAAATAAAGAAGCGATTACAAAAAGACCTAAAAAGATAGGGTTATCGGTGATTGTTTTTGTAAATACTTCGGGGTTGCTAAAAACGCCCACCATCACAAACATAATCGCAAATGGAATTGCGCCCAAAGCAATGATGAAAGTTGAAACAATGGCGTACAAGCCCAAGGGCAAACCCTTTTTGAAACCCTCAAAAAAGTCGGCAAATTCTACGTTCTGCTCCTGCGAAATTTTGAAAGACACAATGTAGTAGCCTGCATAAAGACACACAGAAAGCACCGAACCTGCAAAATTTCCTATAAAAGGCACACAGGAAAGGATAAGCGAACCCACGATTAAAATCAGATAAGCCACTACAAAGTAGCCGATAAATAGCCCTAATTGGGCGTGGAAGATTTGTTGCGCTCGCTTCAACGTGTCGCCTATCGACAGCCTCCAACCGTGTAGGCGCAGGCGATTAAATTCGTCGTTGGGGGCGTAATTTGAAATGTCGTATTTGTACATATTGAAATAAAAAAGATAAAATAAAGGATTATATTTTTAAAAAAGAGTCAGGAAAATATTTCAGGGCAATGGTTTTTCAAGCAAGATGCGCCTCTTGTTTGTAGGTTTGTGTAGGGCAAACTTACAAAGAAGTGGCAACCAAGTGGCAAAAAAACAAATATTAAAACCAATGAATAATGCGTACCACAAAGTTTTGCAAGCTGCTGGGAATAAGGGCGGCACTGACGATAAAGCCAAAAACTGCCCCCCAAAGGTGCGCCGAATGGTTGATGTTGTCGTTGGAGTTTCGCGCCTGAAAGTAGGAGTAGATAAGGTATAAAATTCCCAAAATAAAGCCGGGTAGGGGTATAAAATAAATCATAATTTGTTGGGTAGGATTGAACAAAATGGCAGCAAAGACGATTGCCGAAACGCCACCAGACGCACCCAAAGAGTTGTAGTATGATTTATCTTTGTACTTAAAATAACTTGGCAAATCAGAAATGACAATAGAAAATAGATACATTGCCACAAATAAAACACGCCCATTGATAGCCCCCAACTGCTGAATATAGACCGTTTCTACCTGTAAAGCAAAGAGAATAAAAGAAAACATATTAAAAAATAAATGCAAAAAATTAGCATGAATAAAGCCCGAAGATAGAAAACGATAGTATTCGCCACGTTGATGGACGCGATAGGGATTGTAAATGAGTTTGTTCTGAATGTCAGGCTTCTGAAACCCTATCAAACTTAAAATGACGGTCAGAGCTAAAATAACAACAGAGATGGAAGATAGTATCGGTATAGTTAGCATGTTTTGTCTATAAGAAGTATAAAAATATTTTGTCTTTTTTTCAATCAAAAACAGCGTCTATGTTGGATTGAAACAGCCCAAACAAGACGCCCCACAAAAATACACTAAAAAATGAATGTGTGTTGCTTTTGGGTCGCTTTTCTTCGAAAAGAACCTTTCAGATAGTCGCCAGATAATCGCCAGATAATCGCCAGACAGTCGTCAGATAGTCGCAGGCTTGTTTTGCTATTTAGGCGTTTTGTGTATGATTTTGCGTCAGTTCTCTGAATATCGCCTCCAAGTTGAGTTCCTCTTTTCGAAGTTCTAAGATGGGATTTTGCATCTGCACCGCCAATTCGAAAAGCTCTTTTCTGATGTCGTTTGGCGAAGTAATTTCAAAAGAAAAGTTTTCTTCATGGCTTTTAATAGCTTGTATGGCTTCTATTTTCTCGAAATGTTGGCGCGGAAAGGCGTTGGCAAAGGCGATAAAAATTTTCCATTCCTTTCCTACATTGTCTTTCAAATCCTGCACCGAGCCGTCCCAAACCTTCTCTCCCTTGTTGATAATCAAGACTTTATCGCAAAGGGCTTGTACCTCTTGCATGATATGAGTAGAAAAAACAATCGTTTTTGATTTGCTAATATCTTTAATAACCTGTCTAATTTCTAAAATTTGATTGGGGTCTAAGCCCGTCGTCGGCTCATCTAAAATAAGCACGTCGGGATTGTGTAGCAGTGCTTGTGCCAGCCCTACGCGCTGACGGTAGCCTTTTGAAAGTGCGCCTATTTTTTTGTGCTTTTCGCGCGTGAGTCCTACTAATTCTATCATTTCTTCTATCCTTTCGCTCAATTTTTTGCCTTTAATTTGATGCAGTCCCCCAATAAAACGCAAATACTCTTTTATATATAAATCTAAATAAAGTGGATTGTGTTCAGGCAAATATCCAATGTGTTTGCGAATAGATTTGTCTTGCTCACTTACTTTTTTGCCACAAACTTCTACTTCACCCGAAGTGGCAGAGATGTAGCCCGTAATAATTTTCATGGTTGTAGATTTGCCTGCGCCGTTAGGTCCTAAAAAACCTGTAATTTTTCCTTGTTGTGCCTCAAAATCGAGGTTAGAAACGGCGCGTTGTGTGCCATATAGTTTAGTAAGTTGCTCTACTTTTAAAGACATTTTGGTATAATATAAAGTAAGATTGTGAATAGAAGTCGCCTCCGAAAGGCTTAGGCTCTGTTTGGGATTGCCAAAGGACGCTCTAAATAACGCATTTTTTGCCCTTTTAGGTACAAAAAAGTGCGTTTAATAGGGAATATTTCGATTGTGTGGGTCTTGTTTGGGGTAGGCTAATAGCTTTTCCAATTTTGCCTCTAATTCAGGCGTGAGAATATGCTCGATATTTTCAGCATCTTCATGCACATGGTCGGGCGCGATTCGCAGGCGTTCGGTCAGATACAATTCCCAAAGGCGGTGCAGTTTGGTCAGGCGTTTTCCCTTTTGTAGCCCCAATTCGGTGAAAAAATAGCGTTCGTCTTTGGTGTAGAGTAGTTTTTGTTTTTCCAATTTGATTAGAATTTTTTGTAAATGTTTTTTTGAAAAGTTAAAATTTCTCTTTTCTAATATAGATTCAATCGCAATGCCTTTGTTTTCTTTTTCTTCTACAATATGATAAAGCGTCTTGACTATATTTTCTAAAAGTACCCTATTTCTATGTTTTTTTTGTTTGACAAGACGAACTAAAATACCTTTGGGTGCTACCAAAAAAGAGCCAAAGGCGCAAATCGAGGCTACCAAAACTATCCAAGGTCCTGTGGGCATTTGTGGGAAAAGATACGAAATAAGCGCACCGAGCCAAGCCGAAAACATGCCAATAAGTGCAGCAATTAAGATAATGATTTTCAGGCGGTTAGACCACTGCCGAGCCGCAATCGCAGGCGTGATAAGCAGAGCAGACATCAAGACAACACCTACCGCCTGAATCCCCAAAACTACCGCCAAAACGGTAAGGGTTGTCAGTAGAAATTCCATCAAACGGACAGGCAGACCAAGACTTATTGCAAAACTTTTATTAAAAATAATGGTAACAAATTCTTTGTAAAAAAGAAAAATAATTAAAATTAAAAGTGCAGAAAGAGCTGCAAAGACCCAAACGTCAGCACCAATAAGAGCAGAGGCTTTTCCAAATAAAAACTGTTCTAAGCCTGCTTGGGCGGCAGAGCCTGTTTTTTGAATGTAGGTCAGTAGCATTACACCGAAGCCAAAAAATCCAGATAAAACCAAACTAAGTGCAGTATCTTCTTTTATTTTTGTGTTGTTTTTTATATAATCTACTAAAAGAAGTGAAAGCCAACCTGTCAGAGAAGCACCTATGATAAGATATAAAGAAAATTTCACCTGCGTAACTAAAAACGCCAAACAAACACCGGGCAGCACCGCATGGGCTACTACATCACCCGAAAGCGAGCGTTTTTGTAGCAAAGTAAAACAGCCCACTACGGCAGCACTCAAACCCAATAACAAAGTCGCTAAGACGACATAGCGCGTATTGGGGGCAGTAAGTAAGAGAAAATCTACAATTTTATCGTACATTTTTTTTGTGTGAAATAAGTATCTTTTTTGCTTCAATTCGGAAAGGTTGTAGAGATTCATTTTGCCTTTCAAAACGAAAAGATAGACAAAGCTAACAACTTTTTTTGATACTTCAAACCAGTTTCAGACCCAACTGCGCGATTTTGTAGCTCACTTTCCCACCAAAACAAAAATTTAGTTTAGGATTTTTTGGCTTTTCAAAAAGGTTTTTCTATTTTTAGACTCCAATTGAGATACCGTTCTCTATTTTCCTCTACCTGCTTTTTATGAAAGCCTTTGGGGGTAGGAAAGCTATCTTTGTGGTATAAAAATTGAACTTTCCGTCTATACTAATTTTGTCTTTTTACAATATGAAACTCAACATTTTTCCTATATTTTTTGATACCCTTGCGTTCAGAAAAAGTGCCTTGTCGCTGTTTTTTTCCTTATTTCTGTTTTCTTTTGGCTTGCTCTATGGGCAGGATTTTGCTTCCTACACTGCCATCGGGCGCGGTGCAGCTACTACCTTCGAGACGGATTATCACGCCCTTAGTATCAATCCTGCCAATATCGGCTTGCGAAGGAGTTTTCGCGACCCTGCCTTCACCGTTGGTATTTTGGAAGGGAATGTAGGCGTATTTTCTTCGGCAATGCCACGTGCAGATATGTTACAAAGTTTGTTTAAGCCCTATCAAACCCAATTTTCTTTTGAGGAAAAGCAAGCGGCGGCGCGAAGTTTTGCCAACAAACCTACGGCATTAAACGTCAATCTTACTTGGCTTGGCGTGCATTATAGCCATGAAAAATTTGGTGGCATTGCGTTTAGTATTCGCGATAGGGTCGATTATTTTATGCGTCTGAATCAGCAGGCGGCAGAGTTTATGTTTTTGGGTCAGAACGCGCCTTACTTCGAATTTTTGTTATTGTCAGATGGTTCGCAAATTCAAAATCAGCCTGATTTGCCCGAAAGTGTGCGCGAGCGCGTGATTGAAGGTTTTGTAGAAGATGGCAATGCGCGTACTTATGGACAGTTGCTCAACGGTTCGGAGGTAAAAATGACTTGGTTTCGCGAATATAATTTGGCGTATGGCGGCAGATTGATTGATACTTATAACTTCCGTTTGTATGCAGGAGTAGGGGCAAAATTGTTAAGTGGGATTGGCTACATAGATTTGGCTTCTCAAAATGAGGCACTTACGCGCAACACAATTTCTATGTCCCCTTCTTTCGCCCTCGATTTTGGCGACGACCCCGATGTAGCACAAAGTCCTACTTTTCGCGGCTTTGAAGACCGTTCTGTTTTTAGCATCTTGACTACGCCTAAGTCAGTGGGAAATGGTTTAGGATTTGATTTCGGATTAAATGCAGTTATTAAAAACAAATTGTATCTTGGGGCTTCACTTATCAATTTAGGCAATATGAATTGGGTAGGCAATGTGGCTACGATTACCGATGGTTCGCTTTTTCAGCTGCAAGGTACGGGCTACAACAACTACAATTTTGCCTTTGTTTCCCCCGAAACGCTGCAATTTGCAGGCTCGGCTTCGCCCTTTCAATGGACGGGCGGCAGCGGCAGTATTCGCACCGAATTGCCTACGATGTTGCGTTTGGGCGCAAGTTATGAGTTTTTCAAGACTGCCCAAATTGGGGTAGATGTGGTCTTGCCACAAAATGAGGCGGCAGGAAATTTACAAGAAAACTTCTATGCCTTGGGCTTTGATTTGCGTCTGACGCGCAATATTTGGATTTCTTCGGGGGTCAATACTGGGGGCAATCAAGGCAGCAACCTCAATCTTCCCTTCGGTTTTCGCTACGTTTCCCAACGCGGACTCTATGAAGTTGGCTTTGGCACACAAGACCTTAGCTCTTTTGTGAGCCAATTGGGTGAAGGTACAAACCTTTCTTTTGCCTTCGGTGCTTTGCGCGTGAGGTTTTTGTAGGAGGAGGCTATCATTTGAATACTAATTAAACGTAATACTTATGAAAATTTTGTCTATATTTAATAATAAAGGAGGGGTAGGAAAAACTACCTTAACCTATCATTTGGGACATATTTTGGCTGAAATGGACAAAAAAGTCTTGATGATTGATTTAGACCCCCAATGTAATTTGAGTATTTACAGTATTTTAGAACAAGAGATTGGTGCTATTTGGGAAAAAGAAAATGATTTTATCAAAGACTTTAAAGCAGCCAAAGAAAAGATGGGCGAAATTGCCTTTCAAAAACTGATAAGCGAGCCAAGAAGTATTCATTTTTTATTAAGCCCTACCGAGCAAGGGGAGTCAGACCTTGAAACGCTGCCACCGCCTTATAGCCTTACAGATGGTACAATTTCAGGTAAATTGGATTTGATAGTGGGCAGACTTTCTGTGAATACGTATGAAAGTATTATTTCGGAAAGATGGAGTAAGGCTATGTTGAGCGACCCTTTGGCTTTGCGAACTATTTTCAAAATCAGAAATATTGCACAAGAATATAGTAAAAAAAATGACTACGATTTCGTACTAATAGATACTTCCCCAAGTTTAGGTACGCTTAATAAAGCTATTATTTCTACAGTAGATGGCTTTTTCATTCCTTGCTTGCCCGATTTGTTTTCTTTGTATGGTATCCGAAATATTGGTGAGGCTTTGGATATTTGGAAAAAGGAGTTTGATGTAATGCGTTTGCTTCTCAAAAATGGCAAAAAAGAAATCTATGACTTTCCATTTGTGAAATTTTTGGGTTATACAATTTTTAATGCAAAGAAATATACAGGGGTGAACGATTTAGACTTAGCCAAAGGAAATTACTATTACGCTCAATTAATTGCCGAGTCTATACAAAAATATATAGCCAAAGATATAGCTATTAGTAAAAACGTTGATAAAAATATAGGTAGTAAGTCTATTATGTACACACACAATACACACCCTAATTTTGCGCAAAGGCTGAAAACTCCTATTTGGAATTTGGGTAAATGTGATTTTGACGCTTATGTAAAAAAGTATCCAGAAGAAGCAGAAGATATTAACAAATATAAACAAACTATGCCTTTACAAAAAGATGCGTTAGAAGAAATCAGAAAAGGCTATGAAACGTTTGCCAAGGATTTGTTAGAAAGGATAGAACTATTAGACCGACCAGTTACACATGGATAAAAAAGATTTATTCAAAGCCCAAATTTCTGAAAATCAAAATAATTTTGATAAAAAGAAACAACTTATAGACCTTTTTAGGCTACACAAAGAAATTTCTGAAAAAGCCTTTGAATTGATGGATATTGCTCAAAATGATGATTTATTATTACTTTCAAATGAGTACAAACGTGTAAATAAAGAACTCAAAAGTCGTAACAAGACTTACGAGCAACTCCACAACGAAAAAGTTTTCGTTGATATTTATTCAGCTTTCGAAAAGTTGCTTTACGACCATTTGCATACTCTCTATTCCTTGTTTCCAAAAAGTTGTTTTCTGCAAGATAGGCTCTCTGTAAGATTTACGGATATTTTTTTGAGTGAAAGTTTAGAGAACAGTCGAGAATATATCATACAAGAAACAATTAAGGGCATTGTACAAAGCAATACGATTGATAAAATGATAGAAATTATTTTAGACAAAATTTTGATTAAGAGAAAAGAACAAAATATTTTATCTAACGACGATAAGAATAAGCTATTAGTATTTTCAAAAATTAGAAATTTAATTATACATAACGAGGCTTTTATGAATAAAATTGTATTTGAGGAGGTAAAAAAATTACAAATACCACTTTCCTATCAGGAAGGAGAATCGGTATCGGAAAATTTGGATGATGACATATCACAAATAGAACTTTTACTCGAAAAACTATCAGAAAAAATTACAACCGCAATCTTAGAGAAAACTGAGCAGTTGCTCATCTATGAACAAGAAAAGTAAGAAGGTAGCTCGATAGATGCCTCTCCCTCTCTTATTCTCTCCTTTTCTACCTTTATCTTAAAAAAAAAGCTATCTATCTTTTCGTTTTGGCGGTTTGTCTATTATTTTTGTGAAGCGCACGGATTTTGCAATCGCTATTGCAGTCTTTACGTGTAAGAGAAGGAAGCTCCATTTTTCTATCTCCACAGACTTTTTAAAATGCTATTCTAAAACCGAATACCCTCAAAAACAATTCCAAATGGCAACTAAACTCAATCCCCAAGCAGTAGAACAATATGCTGCCCAAGTAGCAAATAGTATTTGCGATAATTTTTTTAGCCAAGAAGCGCGTGTGTTGGGTGCGCAACTGATGCGCCTTACGCCCATCGAGCAGGTCAATCAGTTTCTTATTAAATTGCTTTTTGAAAAGTGGCAATTAGAAAACCAAAAACTCAAAAGTCCGTTTTTTGACTACGAAAAGCCCGATGTCAAAGAAGCTCTTAAAGCCTTGCAAGACAAACTTTCACACGCCATTTCGATGGAAAGACCCACTTTCGAGCCGCTCCTAATCGAAGCCCTTGCCGACGCGCTTTATCTTATTTTAGCACCTTATCAATTTTTTGAGAAAGAGTATGATAAAATTGGGAATAACTTGCATCTGCCAAGTCAATTAGCTCCTACTTTCAAACGCATCAAAATTCATCAGCAGTTTAAAGAAACTTATTGGGATAAAATCCTGCGCAAATCCATCAATGAAAGCATAGAGAAAACAACCGCCCTTAAAGTGTTGGAAACGCTATTGTCAGAATTTGAAGCCTTTGACAACCCACGCGAAATTTTGCGCATCTTTAATAAATATGCACCGCTCGAACTTAAAAACCTCACTTGGGTAGAGCCTCAAAAGCCAAAAGAAAGCAGTAATTTCTTTGAAAGTGCGGAAACAGCCACCTCCGTTGTACCCGAATTGAAGCCACAGCAGACGCAATCATATACAGAAAAAGAGCCGCTTCATTCAGAAAGACAGACTTCTGATGCCCTATTGAAAGAATGGCAGACCGCAGGTGCGCCCAACGGACAAGCCAAAGAGCCTTTTGTGCAAGATTGGAAAGCCGACAAAGGCGGACAAGCAGAGGCAAATGAGGTGGAAATGCCCTTAAAAGAGCCAAAAACAGAGAAAAGAATCCCTTTTGACTTTGAAAATAATTTCGCACCCGCCCTCGACGACGTACAGCAGACGCGCGATTATTTGCAAGAAGTGGAAAAGCCATTCAAAGAAAACCCTACTGTTTTAGAGGCGTATAATAGTGTTAGCTTCGAAAGTTTGCGCGATATTATCACCTTAGAAAATAAAGTGGCTTACATCTCCGAACTCTTTGGCGGTGATGCAGAAAACTACGAAACGGCGATTGCTGAAATAGACCAAACACGCAGTTATGAAGATGCCATGCAGGTTATCAGAAGCCGTTATTTTCGTCCTTTGGGGTGGGAATACGACAAAGAAGAGGTCTTACAACTTTTCCAAGCCGTAGAGCGCAAATTTGGCAGTGCTTAAATGCAGGTTGAAAATGGCAGAGCCTTTTTTGGTTGCAAGACCTTTGTTTGATGCCTTCAAATCGAGGTCTTACCGCTATTTTTCCCGATAAAAATAAGAGAAAGGTTTATTTTTTGGGGTTTAAATTTGCGTAGGCGTATAAAAATTCGTTTCTTTGCGGTCTTAATTCAATATCTCCAAAGGGCGCAAAGTTCCCTTAGAGATTTTGCTTTCTAATCTTTATTATATTTCTTTACGGTACGCCCTTATGACTACCTTTCTTATCGTTTTAGCTATCATCGTTTCTATTTTGTTGATTGTGGTTGTGTTGGTGCAAGACCCCAAAGGCAGCGGCTTGACAGGGCAAACAGGCGCAAGTGCTTCACAGGTCTTTGGCGCACAGCGTTCAGGTGATATTTTCGAAAAACTTACTTGGGGCTTAGTGGCTGTAATCTTGGTTTCCTCTATTCTGGTTACTTCTTTCGGAGGAGGCAGCAAGCAAGAAAATAGCAATATGCGTTCCGTCAATTTGGAGCGTGCCAAAGAGCAGGTTACCGTACCTGACGAAAATAGCGAACTCGCAAATCCTGAAACTACTACCACAGGCGATTCTACGCAAAACTAAAACTTTTGCCTTGCGAAATAAGTTTATAAATTTTAGTGTAGGGATAACGCATTGCCTCGTCCGCAAAGACTTCATCTCATAGCGTAGGGTTTAAGCCCTATGCTATGTAGTGGCTAAAACTCTTGCACGAAACTTATTTGAAAACTGAAACTGCCATGATTCAATCGTTGTCGTCTATTGCCGCCCCTACTTTCGAAGCCCATTCGGAGCAGGCACGTATTTGGATTTATCAAAGTACAAAGCCTTTTTCGGAAGCCCAACTACTTGAATTAGAAGCGCGGCTCACGCATTTTGTAGCCCAATGGCAGACACATGGCAAGCCGCTTGTCGCTTCTTGGTCTGTGCTTTATGCGCGGATAATTGTGCTTTCGGTGGAGGAGCGTGTGGTAGCCGTTAGTGGCTGTGCCATAGATTCTTCTGTGGCTCTGATGCGCCAAATTGAAAAAGATTTCGAGCTTTCCCTTTTTGAGCGAAAATTAGTTACCGTCCAAATGGAAGATGCTTTTGCGGAAAATGGGGCAGAAGATGGGACAGAAAATAGAATAAAAACCCTTTCCCTTGAAGCACTCAAACAAGCCCTCTTGGAAAAGAAAGTAACCCCTAATACGCTTGTTTTCAATGCTTTGGCAGCTACAAAGGGCGAACTCATGGCGCAAATGTGGCAGCCTCTCGCCCAAACTTGGCTCAAAAGGTTTCTCCCCTCGCATTAGGTCAATTTCAAGACTAATTTTAAGGTTCGCGTAAAAAAACTTTCAAAGTCGTTGCTTTCTTCAAATGCCCCTGTAGTTCAACGGATAGAACGGCAGTTTCCTAAACTGTAAATCTGGGTTCGATTCCCGGCGGGGGTACAAGTTTTTTATACCCTACTCAAACACTCTCAAATTATGCTCGACTTTCTCTTTTCCGACCCAAAACTGTTGATAAGCCTTTTGGCAGGTATTTTCTTCGCCATTCTTTTTTTACAGTCTGGATTAGACAAAGTTTTTCAATGGCAGGGCAATCTTTCTTGGTTGGAAGGGCATTTTTCGAAGACTTTTCTTCGCTCCTTTGTGCCTTTGCTCTTGGGCATTATTACGCTGATAGAAATAGCGGCAGGCGGTTTTTCGGCTATCGGAACGGTGCTGGTTTTGGTAGAAAAAAGTAACCTTTGGCTTTTGCAAATGGGCTTTTTCCTTTCGGCACTTAGCCTGCTGATGCTATTTTTTGGGCAGCGCGTAGCACAAGACTATGCGGGTGCTGCAACCCTTACTACCTATTTTCTTATTGCCCTTTTTGCGATTTTTATGACGGTGTAGCCTTTTTGGGGCGGTTTTTGGGGTGTCTGTGGGCGATTTAGTGCCTCAAATTGATTCCTATAATTGTAATGTCGTCTGTTTGTTTTGCCTCACGCCCTTCACTAATCCAATTTTGTAGTGTTTGCGTCAGAATCATTTTTTGTGTGCTTCCCTTTTCTCCTCTAATTTCAAAGAGCAGTTCTTTGAGTCGTTTTTTCATAAATTTACGGTAGTCCTTGCCTCCAAATTGGTCTTGAAAGCCGTCTGTGGCGAGCCATAATTGCAAGTCTGTTTCAAAGGAAAGGGTTTGCATCTCAAAAGGAATTTCGCGCTTCTGCCATCCACCGATACTTTGTTTGGTAGCCTTTAATTCTGCTATGCCTTCTGGGGATACATAGAAAAGCGAAATCATTGCACCTGCATATTGAAGTTCTCTTTTTTCCCAATTGAGAGCAATTAGGGCAGCATCCATGCCATCGCGGTTCTGGGTAGCATCTTGTTTCAAGACTCGCTTGACTTCCTGATTGAGGCGCGTTAGTATCTGGTTTGGCAGGACTAAGTTTTCACTTTCCACCAAATTATACAAAAGTTGATTGCCTATCATAGACATAAAAGCACCCGGCACGCCATGCCCTGTGCAGTCTAAAATGGCGACAAAGGTCATTTTTTTATCATCTTTTTGCAACTGATGTAGCCAATAAAAGTCCCCTGAAACAACGTCACGCGGCTGATAAAGAACAAAAAAATTATCTTGACCAAAGATACTCTCAAAACGATACTCGAAAGGTAGCATCGCCTCCTGAATCCTTTTGCCATAGTTGATGCTGGCAAGCATGTCCTGATTGTGCTTGGCTACTTTTCGGCTTTGTTGGTCTAATTGGTGTAGGGTTTCTGCCTGCCTTTGGTGTGCGTGTTCTAATTCTTCTTTTTGGGTTTGCACAAATTCGAGTGTGCTATGCAGTTCGTCATTCACTTGTTGCAGTTCTTCGGTGCGTATATGCACTTGTCTTTCTAAATCCTTATTTTTTTCCTGCACCAATTTTTCATTTTCTTGTAAAGAGAGAATTAAATCTTGCTCTATTTTGCCTTTTTCTTTTCGCAAAACGTAAATTTTATCTGCTAAGGCAAAGGCTAAGAGAATGGTAGTAGAAGCCGAACCCCAGACAATAGAATATTTGGTAAAGATATTAGAAGACAAAACGGCTTGTACCTTTAAGATGAAAATAATCGCACTCACTCCATAAAAAGACCAAGCTAAAATGAAAAAGCGTGCCGTTTTATTTCCTTTCCAATAGCCTACAATACCGACGGTTAGTGTATAAAGCAAACCCAGCAAGGCAATAGTTTGTGAGGGCGGGGCAGCCAGAGAAAAATTCCCGCTTAGGTTGATAAGGATAATTAGAAAAAAAAGAAATCCAAAAATGTAATAACCCTTATGTAGCATAGGGGTATTTTTTTTACTTTCCAAAAAATCAGACGATAAAATCATGACAACAGTAACCAAGACACAAGACATCGTAGGGGTGTAAAAATTGATTATCGGACGGTTTGCCCATAAAATCTCGAAGGAATATCCAAAAAGGTGTAGGTAGAAAACTACCGCCAAACTGATATAGAGTGCGTAATAAAGATAACTTTTGTCGCCAAGCCGTAGGAATAGGAAAAAATAATAGAGCAACATGCTCAACATAAACCCTGCATACATGCCAAAGAAGAGGTCTTTTTTATGATTCTCTTCTAAAAACTTATCTTGGGTGCTAACAGTAAGCGGCAGTTCGAGCGGGAAATCGCTTTTTATTTTGAGATAATACACGCGCTTGCCTACTTCCTTGTGCAGTGGCAAAATATAGCTTGTTACTTTGAGAAAACGTTGGGAAAAAGGATAGTAAGCACCCATCTCTTTGATAAGATAATGCCCTTGCTCACTGGGCGCGTAAAATTCGAGGTAATCTAAAAGAGGAGCATCTAATTCCAAAACCCATTCGGCAGGAGTCCTGACCTCGACTTCAAGCCGCAGCCAAACAGTAGCTTTGAGGTTGCCTAAGTTTAGAATCTGACGACTTTGGCGTGAAAATGCAAGATTTCCAGCGGCAATTTCTTTTTCAAGCTCTAAAAGATTAGAAATTTGATTTGTACTATCTATAAAAAAAGCAACTTCTTTGCCTAATTCTATGCTCTTTTCTTTGTCTGATAGCATAATATCCTGACCCTTTGCAACAAAGATAAAAAGCCAAGTTAGAGAAAAAAACAAAAGGCAAAAATAAGAGGAAGATGTTTTCATAATCATACTGCAAAATAAACAAGCGAGCTAACGAAGTAGAAATGAGGCTGGTAATATACGGCGTTTTCTCTTAAAAAAATAAAAATGATTCTTTTCGGAATATATTTTCTTTGTTTTTTTTGAAGTAATAAGGGCTAACCCTTATTTATTTTGAGTGTAAAACCTATTTTTTGCAACGGACTTTATTCCAAACCTAACAAGGTTAAGTTCTCTGCAAAGTCTTGTATTGTCAAATTTGAAGCGAAATAAAATTTGGGTTGAAACCTATTTAGGTCTGAAAAGCCTTTTTACTCCCATCTCACTGCGGATAAGGCAATACCTTGTCCCTACATTCGTGCCTGACTTTTAGAACAAAACCTCACCTACCCTTTCCCCACAAACTCATTTTTTTCTAAAATTCTCAAAACCTTTTTCAAAAAAGTATGTTATTGTACTTGAAAATGCCTATTCGGTACGTTTTCGTATTAAAAACTTCATTTCTAACCCTAATTCACTTTGTATGTCGGTACGATTTATACGATTCCCCAATTTTGGCTTGGGTTTTTTAAAGCTCTTTTTCTTGCTGATGCTTCAATTTCCGCTTTTAGCACAAGAAAATACAACAGAAGAGGCACAAAAGCAGCCAGAAAATCAAACAGAGAAACTACGTCAGGGCAAAATTTTGGGCAAAGTATTAGACAAAAAAACACAAGAGCCGCTTATCGGCGTTTCCGTAACGGTAGAAAATAGCAATCCCCTTATCGGAACGGTTACGGATATAGAAGGGCGGTTTTCGCTCCAACTACCTATCGGCAGCCAAAATATCAAGGCTTCTTTTGTGGGCTATTTGCCACAGACCAAATACAACGTCGTTGTTACGACGGGAAACGCCAATTTTCTTGCCTTTGAACTTTCCGAAGAAGATTCTACCTTAAATGAAGTGGAAATTGTGGCAAAACGCGCAACGACGGCTTCAAGTGCCAGCATAGAAACGCCACTTTCTATCCAAACCCTAACGACAGAGGAAATCAGGAGCAACCCTGGGGGCAATTTCGACATCTCGCGTGTAGTACAAGCCCTACCGGGTGTCGCAGGCACTTCGGGGACAGGTGCTTTTCGCAACGACATTATCATCAGAGGGGGCGCACCCAACGAAAATGTTTATTATTTAGATGGAATAGAAATTCCAACTATCAATCACTTTGCGACGCAAGGCAGCGCAGGCGGTCCCACAGGGATTTTGAATGTTTCCTTTATTGAAGATGTAACCCTTAGTTCGAGTGCTTTCGAGGCGCGATACGACAATGCCTTAGCCTCCGTCTTCCAATTTAAACAAAGAGAGGGCAATCGAGAGCGGTTTCAGGGCAACATTCGCCTAAGCGGAACAGAATTAGCCACTACTTTCGAAACGCCTATCGGCAAAAAAACTACCGTCTTGGCTTCGGCGCGGCGTTCGTATCTGCAACTTTTATTTGCTGCCTTAGATTTGCCTATCCGCCCTAATTATTGGGACTTTCAGTATAAAGTAACCCACCAGATAGATGCCAAAACAACCCTAACGGCGATTGGCGTAGGGGCAATCGACGAATTTACTTTTGGTGTGCCAAAGGAAAGCACGCCCGAAAATGAATACATCTTGCGTTCAAACCCCAGCATCAACCAATGGAACTACACCACAGGTTTCGCCCTCAAACGCCTGATAAACAACGGTTTTATCAATGTGGCTTTGAGTAGAAATATGTTTGACAACCAATTAGACCAATTCCAAGACCGCAGGACAGGGCAGGAAGAGTTCAGAACTTTGGGCATCAAATCCCAAGAAATTGAAAACAAGTTGCGTATTGATGTTAATAAATTTGTAGGAAAGTGGAAATATGCCTATGGTCTGATGGGGCAATATGTCAAGTTCAATAATGATGCTTTCATTCGCTTAACCAACGAAATTCGCGACCAAGAGGGCAATATTGTGCAGCCTGCTCTTAGCTCAAATTTCAATACCCAAATAGACTTTTTTCGTTATGGCGGATTTTTTCAACTCTCTCGCAATTTTATACAAAATAGATTAGGTGTTTCATTTGGTCTAAGAACAGATATGAACTCCTTTACCGATACGGGCAATAATCCGCTCGAAACGCTTTCGCCACGCCTTTCACTTTCCTATTTGGCTTCCGATAAATGGACGGTCAGTGCCTCTGTGGGGCGTTATTTCAAGATTCCGATTTATACCATTTTGGGCTTCAAAGATGAAAACGGCGATTTTGTCAATCGTGATGCCAAATATGTGCAATCTACGCACTATGTAGCAGGATTGGAATTTTCGCCACGCGAAAGTACAAGATTTACCTTAGAAGGTTTCTACAAAGATTATCAAAATTATCCTGTTTCGGTGCGCGACGGCATCTCTTTGGCAAATCAGGGGGGCGATTTTGGTGCAATCGGGAACGAGCAAATTAACAGTATCGGCAAAGGACGCGCCTACGGGTTGGAATTTTTCTTCCAACAGAAACTCACCAAAAATATTTTCGCCGTCTTTTCTTATACCTTTGTTAGAAGCGAATTTGCAGGGTTAGATAATCGCTTTGTCGCTTCGGCTTGGGACAATCGCCACCTCATTTCGGCAATTTTAGGGCGCAAATTCGGCAAGGGCTGGGAAATGGGACTCAAATACCGCTTTGCCGCAGGCGCACCCTTCACGCCCTTTGATTTGGCTACCTCCCAACGCAACTATCTACTCACAGGCAGGGGAACGCTCGATTTTACACGCCTCAATAGTGAAAGATTGGGCAATTTTAGTCAATTTGATTTTAGAATTGATAAAAAATGGAACTTCAATCGCTTTACCTTTGACCTTTATTTTGATGTAACCAACGCCTTTGTACAAGCCACGCCTGCACTGCCGCGCTATACCTTTGAGCGAAATGCCGATAATACAGGCTTTGCGACTACCGACGGGCAGCCCTTACGCAACGACGGTTCTAACGCCATTCCTTTTATCTTAGACGACCAAGAGCCTTCTGTTTTGCCAACTATTGGCTTTATTTTGGAGTTTTAAACTTCGAACCCCAAGAGTCTTGTCAAGCGTCTTTTCTAATGGTGTTAAATTCTAACTTGTCAAGACTCTTATTCGTTGTTTGTTCGCTATTGTTTGTTCGCCGTTGTTTGTTCGCCGTTGTTTGTGTCCTCACAAATGACCAAAAAATCATTTCAATCACCGTTGTTTGTTCGCCGTTGTTTGTGTCCTCACAAATGACCAAAAAATCATTTCAATCACCGTTGTTTGTTCGCCGTTGTTTGTCTCCCACAAATGACCAAAAAATCATTTCAATCACCGTTGTTTGTTCGCCGTTGTTTGTCTCCCACAAATGACCAAAAAATCATTTCAATCACCGTTGTTTGTTCGCCGTTGTTTGTCTCCCACAAATGACCAAAAAATCATTTCAATCACCGTTGTTTGTTCGCCGTTGTTTGTGTCCCACAAATGACTAAAAAATCATTTCTTCGCCGTTGTTTGTGTCCTCACAAATGACCAAAAAATCATTTCCCAATCATTAGCACTTCAAAAAGGCATGTCCTACGACTTTCTAAAACAAATTTTATCGGCTTTGCAGCAGTACGAAAAAGAGCAGCAGGCAGCACAAGGGACAGATTTTGAGCCAAAAGACCTGACGCATTTTGCAAACTGGATTTTGATGCAGCCGCAAGAAAAAGCGGAAATACAGGCAGAGCCACAAGCCACAGTGGAGGCGCAAGAAAAAAGTTCGCCCCCAACTTTCGGGGGGGAAACCTTAGATACGATTATAGGCAAGTATCTGGGACTTTTAAATCGTTATATGAAAAATTATGTGAAGATAGCGTTAGAAAATAGCGATTTTTATAGCATAGACGACTTTACTTATTTAGGGACGCTTCTCAATGCGCAGTTGCAGCAAAAACAAATCAGCAAGACCGAACTCATAAGTGAACATGTGCATGAAAAGACGACAGGTATAGAAATTTTGAAAAGACTACAAAAAAATAACTTCATTACCGAAGCAGCGCACCTACAAGATAAGCGCAAGAAGCAACTCTTGCTCACCCCCAAAGGCAGAGAGGCGTTTTTTACACACGTAGAGCGCATGCAGAAAGTTGGGGTGCTTTTGGGTGCAGGATTGGCACAAGCCGAAAAAAAGCAGTTGGTTTATTTATTACAAAAATTACATGATTTTCACCTTTATTTTAATCAACAAGCCACAACTACTGCCAAAGAATCGGAAGACTCGCTCGCTGGTATAGACAAATTGCTTGCTGCCCTATAAAGCACAAAGATTTGCTTTTTTATGCTGCTTGGGCGGTAAAAAATGCGCGTGCAGTTCGTTATCTTTCATTTTTTTTCTATTTTTACGATTGTTTCTCTTATCTCTTTCAAAAGAGCGATTTTTGCGCAGGGCAATTTTTGTATGCCTTTGCTTATTTTCCACTTATTGCATCAAAACTATATGAATCAGACCCAACAAAAGAAAAAGAAACCCACACAGGCGCAAAATTGTAGCAAGCCAATGCCATTTTGGGCTTTCACTCTTTCTATCGTATTTTTCTTTGCCTTCTCTTATCCTTCGCTTCTCAAAGCGCAAAACGACGATAAAAGGCTGATGGATAGCCTCTCGGTAGCGATACAAGAAATGATGCAGAACATGGGCAATCCTGCCTTCGACCAAATTCTGAACGAATCTTCAAGGCAGGGCAGCGGAGATAGCACGCTCAAAAATATTCCGCTTACTACTTATTTTTCTACAAAAGGCAGCATTTCGCCTGATACTGCTTATACAAATCCTTTGACACAAAAGTTAGATTTATTTTATCAATCTACTGACTATCTTATCAAAACCCAACTTGCTTCCAGCAGCGATAACGCCTTGAAGGAAGCGCAGGATTTGATAGACCGCCAGAAGTGTATTGCTATCGTGGTAACGGGTGCTGAAACAGGCACTGTTTCGGGCAATGTCGCCAACGGTTTTCGCGCCAATGGCAGCAAAGGCGCGACTGTGGCAGTTGCTTTTTCTTCTGATTTGCAAAGTAGCCTATTCAAACCCGAAACTTTCGCTTTCCTAACCAAACGCCTTTTGGCTTTGGAAAAACTTACCAGTGAGGAAATAAAGCCCGAAGATTACCTTTTTCTAACCCTCGAAGGCGCAGCCGACCTGATGGCACGCGCCCTTAGCCCTGATTTGCCGCCCCACAACCTCACGCCTTTTATCGGCACGCATCTGAAAGACGAAGCAGGTTGGTTTTCAGACGAAGAAGCCCAAAAAATAGAACAGTTTTTGGCGCAGCCGCGCAAATGGCAAGCTCCTATTTCCATCATCACCAGCGACGGTTTTGAAGACGAAAACGCTTACGACCTTTCAACTGCCATTCGCATCAATTATTATAGCACGCCTTTTGCCCCTGCCGAGCCGCCTACTTTGGAGAGTAGCATCGAAACAGGGCTTAGTGCCGAAGATGAAATGCTTTTGGAAAAAGATTTACACAAGGGAAAATATACCGAAGCCATCGAACGCCTGATTCAGACGCAACACGTCAATGCGCAGATGAGCATTATGATTGGCGGCATTATTTTAATGGCAGGCTTGCTATTAAACTTTTTTGTGGCTTGGGGAGTGGCTGCCAATGGCACAAATGCAGGTTGCGCCTTTTGGTGGACACCGCTTTTGGGTATCATCATCGGTTTTATCGGACTTGTATTTATCGGCACATCAAACCCAAGCAATGGCATTTATTATGGCGCAATGGCAGGCACGTTTTTGTTGCCTTTCCTCTTTTCGTTTGCAGGTTTGAAGTTAGGCTCGAAATAGGAAAGTTGCTATCAAAACGCCTTCTAAAAAAGGGCAAGCGTCTGGCACGCTTGTCCTTTTTTTATTTTTTAACACATTTTTTTGAAAAAAACAGCCTTACTGCCTAAACTTTTCTTCTTTTTGAGGGTCTATCTTACATTGTTTTTTCTCCTTGCCCTTCTTAGGAAAGCGGCTTTTGTGTTTTTCTAAAAAAAGGACGACTACATTTCTTTAAAAATAATACAAAAAATAATACGAAAATGAAAAACTCTACTTTTCATCACTACGCTTTTGGCTTTTTATTGAGTTTGTTTATCGCAAACTTCTCTCTTTTCAATGTTTTTGCACAAAACCAATATAAAGTTTTGGGTAAAATCATAGATGCAGCCGACAATACACCGCTAATTGGTGCTACCGTTGTGCTTTCGCCCCTCGAAAACCCAGAAGCGGGGCAGGCGGGAGCAGCAGTAACCGACCCGAATGGGGATTTTAAGATTGCCTCATTGCCAAGCCAAACTTATCAAGTGGCAATAAAGTTTATAGGCTATGAAGATAAAATCTTGACAGTCAGCATTTTAGACCAAAATCTAAACTTAGGCACAATCGCTTTGAAGGCAAGTAGCGAAATTCTACAAGACGTAGTAGTAGAGGGGCAGCAGGTGATAGCTGTCCAGAAAGGGGACACGACCGAACTCAACGCCAATGCCTTTCAGACTCAAAAAAATGCAAATGCTGATGATTTAATTCAAAAAATGCCCTCTATTTCGATAGAAAATGGCACAGTAAAAGCACAAGGCGAAGAAGTAAAACAGGTTTGGGTAGATGGCAAGCCCTTTTTTGGTGATGACCCAAATGCAGTGCTTAAAAATCTGCCTGCCGAGGTCATTCAAAAAATCCAAATCATAGATAGACAAAGCGACCAAGCGCAATTCACAGGCTTTCAAGACGGTGAAACACAAAAAATTATCAATATCGTTACAAAACCTGAAATGAGAACAGGCAATTTCGGACGTATTTTTGCAGGTTACGGCGACCAAGACCGCTATCAGGCAGGAGGCAATATGAACTTTTTTACCGAAAAACGCCGCCTTTCCATTGTCGGTTTGGCTAATAACATCAATCAGCAAAATTTCGCTACCGAAGATTTGGCAGGTGCTATGAGCGTTTCGCAGCAAAATGGCGGCAGAGGGCGCAGAAGGGGCGGCAGAGGAGGCTGGAATCGCAACGAAACGGAAAGTTTTTTGGTAGGGCAGCAAAATGGCATTGCCACTTCGCAGGCTTTGGGCATCAATTATAGCGACGAATGGGGCAAAAAAATTAAAATTTCGGGCAGCTACTTTTTCAATCGCGCCGAAATTGAAAATTTGCAGCTTACCGATAGAAATTTTTTCCTTTCCGAATCGCAAAATCAGGTCTATAATGAAAACAACGACAACCAAACGACGAATCAAAACCATCGATTTAATGTTCGTTTAGAGTATAAAATTGATGACAAAAACGAACTAATACTAACGCCAAGACTAAGTCTGCAAAGCAACACCCAAAATAGTTTGCTCAACGCCCAAACTACCTTAGGCGCAGCCTCTAATCTTGAAGCCCTAAGTGAATTGCTCAATCGCAGTTTGAACGACAACAATACCCAAATTGCGGCTTACAATTTTGTCAATGACGCGCTTTGGCGACACAAATTTAAAAAGGAAGGGCGCACGCTCTCGCTCAATTTGGGCGTGAGGCTTCAAAACAATCAGACCCAGACCCAATTAGAGGCGTTGAACGAATACTACCAAACAGGCGAAATTTTCCTGCTCGATTCTATCCGCCAACTTGCTGATAATCAAAGTGATAGCCGCAATTTTAATAGCAATCTGACCTATACTGAACCTATCGGAAAAAAGGCACAACTTAGTTTTGGCTATCGCAATAACCTCACTTTTAGCCAAGCCGAGCGCGAAACCAACGCCTTTAATGCCGACCTCGAAAAGTTCAACTTGCTCGATTCAGCTCTTTCAAACCGTTTTGAAAGCCAATACCAAAGCCATCAGCCCAATATTGGTTATAGATACAGAAGTGAAAAAATAATTATCTCTACTTCGCTTACTTATCAATATGCGCAATTAGATAATAAACAAAGTTTTCCGCTACAAAATCAAATCCAGCGTCACTTTCAAAACCTGCTACCTTTTGCCTTTGTGCGCTTTAATTTGAGTGAAGATAGGGCTTTGCGCCTTATCTATCGCACTTCTACACAAGAGCCAAACGTCAATCAGTTGCAAAATGTCTTGGATAATAGCAATCCTATTCTGTTGCGCATTGGCAATCAAGACCTTGCGCAGGCTTATACGCATCGTTTTATTACACGCTATTCGAGCAATAATACCGATAAAGTAAGCAGTTTGTTTTTCTTTTTCTATGCAGATTATACACAAAATTATATAGGAAATGCCTCTTATATCGCGCAAACAGACACGCTGATTGGCGTGGGAGAGCAAGCCCTTCCCCTTGCAGCAGGCTCTCAATTAGACCGCCCTGTAAATTTAGACGGGGCTTTCAATTTGAGAACGGTTGTTACTTATGGCGTGCCACTCAAAAAATTGCGTTCAAATCTTAACTTTAATATTGGTTTAGATTTTCGCAATACGCCCAGCCTTATCAATGATTTGCGCAATACGGCAGCGACCTATGCTTTCAATCAGGGACTTGTTTTGAGTAGTAATATTAGCCAAAATTTAGACTTTACTTTGGGCTATAATGGAAATTATAGTATCGTGCGCAATTCCTTACAACCCGAATTAGACAATAATTTTTACTACCAAACGCTCTCTGCCAAATGGACTTGGGTTGTAGATAAAGGGCTTTTTAAAGGTTTTCTTTTTGAAGGAAATACCCAACACTCTCTTTTCACAGGCTTGGGCGAAGCCTTCAATCAGTCCTTCTTTTTGGTTAATTTGGGCATAGGCAAACGCTTTTTGAAAGACGAACGAGCCGAACTAAAAGCCACCGTCTTCGACCTTTTGGGGCAAAACAATAACATTTCCCGTAATGTAACCGAAACCTATGTAGAAGACTTGCGCTCACTTGTTTTGCAGCGATATTTTATGCTTACTTTTAGCTACAATTTGCGAAATTTTGGTGGAAAAGCGCAAAACAAATAAAAAAGATATTTGTCTTTTTAGGTCAAATTTTATTTGATTCTTGATACCAAATTTGCCAAGCGGCTTCGGCTTGTCCATACAACATGGGCAAGCCATTTTCTATTTTCGCGCCCTTTTGTTGGGCTTTTTCTAAAAAAAGGGTTTTTTCGGGATTGTAAATTAAATCTATAAAAAATTGATTTGGGTCGATGGTATCATAAAAATAAGTAGGCAGAGGGGGCAAACTTTGCTCGTAATTTGGTGTGCCTGCCATGCCCAAGGGAGTAGTTTGTATAAATAAATCAAAATTTGAGAAAAAATAAGGATTTTGTTCTAAAAATAAAGGCATAGAAAAATCTTCGTAAGACCAATCTACGGTTGCCGATTTTTGGCGGCTTACTGCCTGATACTCAATTTGGTAGTCTTGCAAAACTGCAAAAACTGCCGCCGCTGCGCCGCCATTTCCTATCACTAAGGCTTTCTTTTTATGTTTTAAATTTTGATTTAAAATATAAAAATCTACTAAACTTTTCTCAAATCCGATATAGTCGGTGTTAAAGCCTTTCCACTTTTTTGTTTTTTCATCGATAAGAATGGTATTGACTGCACCCAAACGTTGTGCCTGTGTGTCTATTTCGTCTAAATAGTCGAAAATCTGTTTTTTGTAGGGAATGGTTACATTCAAGCCGCGTAAATTGGGATATTTTTTTATCAAATCTCTAACTTCTACAAGGGTATCCATCTCAAAAAGGGCATAGTGAAAGGGCAGATTTTGCGCCTCAAATTTGGCAGTAAAATATTTTTGGGAAAAAGAGTGTCCCAATTTTTTTCCAATCAAACCAAAATGTAAATTTTTCAAAATTAAGTGAGTTTAGGTTATTTTAAAGTAGCTTAAAGCCCAGCTTCGCCCGTTTTCTAAGGCATTGTTGCAACGATAAAAGTCTTAGATGCACCCCACCCCAAACCCCAGCGTTGTTAAGTTCTGTGAAAAGTCTTGTTTTATTACAGTTTTTTCAAATTTGACACGAAATGAAATTTGGGCTTAAACCCTAAGGGCCTTCAAGACCCTTAGGGTTTGGGGCATAGGACAAGGCATTGCCTTGTCCCTACAAAGTATAAAGTTTTATTCTTGTACCAAAATCTCACAGAGTTTTTCCATCGTGCCGTCGGGTGTGAAATAATATTGGCGCAAGCCGTCTTCACCAATCAAAATCAAGAGGTTTTGGTGGGTGATAACGTCTTTGGCGTGTAGGTCGGGAAAAGATTGTAGTAGGCTAAGATTGAGCGGGTCGGCGGCGTTAAATACCTTCAAGCCTTCCTCTCCGTCACAGATAAAAAGCAAATCGTTTTCTATGCTCAAACCTGCGGGCGCGTGCATTGGATATTGGCGCATCAGCGTTGGGCGGCGCATATCGGCAATAGAAATCACTTGTAACTCGTTGATACCGAAGTTCCTACCATTGCGCAAGGTTACATAAGCCCAATTCCCTTGTGCTACCACAGGGTCGTAACTACGGACGTGCGTAATTTCGGATACAAAAGTAGGCGAAATAGGATTTTCTAAACTGTAAATAAGCATACCATTTTGTGTGCCAAAAAATAGGTAATTTTGGTATGGAAAAATGGTTTCTACGTTTTCAAAGCGCAAATTGGTAGTAGAAGCGAAAGTGGGCTTGTCGGCTTGCTGCAAAGAAAAGGTATTGAGCCTGCGCCCTTCGCTGACGGTATAGAGGTAGTCGCCTTTGACGGTGAAACGCGCCAAAGAGCCGCCTTTGTTTGCGCCACTGCCGCCGCCGCCGTCGGAAACGGCAAATTCGGCGTTGTTTTCACAGGCGGAAAATCCTACGGCAAGGAGCAGGAAAAGGGCTGTGAGCAGTTTATATTTTGTGTATCTGATTTTCATATTGATAAGATTCAAAAAGATTCAAAAAGATTCAAATTTTGTATAAAGAGAAGGCATTTGAAAGTGGAAGGCTTATTTCCAACCAATCACATAACCCTTGTCGGGGTCGGGGGTAAAGCCCAAGCCGTCGGGGGGAGTTGTCAGGTTGCCTTCGGGAAAAACCTCGCGTAGGCGTTCTGTAATCTGAATCTGTGGCAAATTTTGAATGTTTATCGTAACCAAATCTACACTATTATCGACATAGAGATAACCATCTTTGACCGCCATATCGACGTTGGCAGGAATTTGTATAAAGCCAATCGGGTTTGGATTGCGTGGGTTTCGGTTGTCAAAGACATGAATCCCCTCGTATAGCTCATTGATAAGCAAATAATTTTGATAGAGATAAATCTTGCCTGTCTTTTTGAGGGGGCGTGAGGGCAAGAGTTTGACAGAGCTTTCCAATTCGCTGCGCGTCAGGTAGATGGGCTGATGCTTGGTTTTGGGCAAACCTGTGCGCCCGTCGAGTTCTATGTCGGTGGTATAACAGCCTTGTAAGGAGGCTATTAGCAGGAGGATTCCGAAGAATTGAGTAAATTTTTTTCTATAAAATTGCATATTTTTGGAATGTAAATAGGGAGAGGCAAAACGAAAAAGGGCGTAGCTTGCGCTCCTTGCCATGACGCAATTTGGGTAGGAAAACGTTACAATAGGGTTTTATTTTTTTTAGAAAGTTCTATCTGACGCGCCTATTTAGGGCTACTGTATTAGAAATGGTCGGAAAAATAGGCTTTGCCCAACTCGAAGAAGGCAAAGGATTCGCGGTAGATTTTGAAAAGGGCATGCGTGTGTCTGTTCCAATCGTTGAGGAGGGCTTCGTGCAGTTTTGCTTTTAAGGTCAGGTCGCTTCTTAAAATTTCTTGTAGGTTGATTTGTGGAATGAGATAGACTTCGGTTTCTGCCTCACAGCTAATGGCATTGTAGAGGCGGCTCGAAGATTCGAGCAGGCTATTTTCGCCCATGTGGTCGTGCGCCTTCAAAATGACCAATTCTTCAAACTTTTCTTGCACATCTAACGCCAAACGGACACTGCCGCTTTTGATGAGATAAAGGGCTTGGCTTGGGTCGTTTCTAAAAAAAATAACTTCCTCCTGTTGGTATTCGCGCAGGTGTAGGTAGGGCAGAAAGCGTGCAATTTCTTCTTCGGAAAGGGTTTGGAAGAGGGTGTTTCGTTTTAAAAACTGTATTTTTTCGCGCTCACTTTCAGAGAAGGCGCGTTTGAAGGGATTTATTTTTTTGAGAAATTGACGCATAAAGATAGACCGTATAGAGATAGAATGTATAGAGATAGAAAAAGATAGGCAGAGAAAATAGTTGAAGAATGGTTGAAGAATAGTTGAGCAATAGTTGATGATTATTCTGGGGCGCGATAAAAGTCCGCCCAAGGGGACATAAACGCAAGGCTTTGGACAAACTTTGCAGCATTTTGTTTTACCTTTGCGTCAGAATGGCGAAAGAGAAAGCGTGCGCAGGTTTGCTTTTTCCCAAATGAGTCGAAAGTTAGTCTTTATTTTATTTCTTACCAAATGATGTACCTTCAAAAAAGAACCCTCAAAAAAATAGCTCTCGCTTGCGGTCTTGCGTTTTTAGGCTTGTTTCACTTTTCAAGCTATGCACAAGGAGAGGCAGAGCAGCAACTTACGCCGCTGACCGAAAAAAGAACCATTATTAAAGTTACGCCACAGCAGTTTTTGCGCAATACTTTTCAAATTGGCGGAGAGTTTTTCCTTTCTCCTTCCATGAACCGTAGCCTTTCGCTCTACCTTGCGCCCACAGCAGGTGGTGGAACGATGAATAATTGGAGTTGGAATAGTTATGATTATAGCGAAACGGGCATCAGCGGAGAATTGCAATATCGCTACTATGCTTCGCCCTTCAAAACACAACGCGGGCGCAAAGATAAGCCCTTCCAACAGGGCGTTTATGTGGCGGCTTACCTACGTGCCGAATATTTTAGCAACGATTACGAAGTGCGAAATTTTACCATCTTCGACCCTAATACCAATACCAGCATCACCCTCGATGCCGACATCAACGAAAAAATCTTTGCCCTCAATCCGGGCGTAATGCTTGGCTTTCAGCGCACACTTTGGGAACACGTCGTGATTGATGCCTACGTGGGCGGCGGTTTGCGCTACACAGGTACGGACAATACGACCTCTTTGAGCGACATTCCCGACTTTCGTCATCCTTGGGGTGAGGGGATTTTTGGAAGGCAGTTTCAGGGCATGGTGCCGCGTTTCGGACTTAGCGTAGGGGTTGCCTTCTAAAATAAATACTGCCCTGCTTTCTATTCTAAATAATTTTACAAGACAACACAACGCCAAGCGCAAGTTTGGCGTTTGTTCTTTTTGTGGCTTTGGCTACAAAAAATAGGTTCATTCTTTCTAATTATCGCTATCTTTGTGCAGGACACGCATTTTTTCGAAGTGCCAAAACTTTCCCATTAGAAACCCTTGATTTTCGACCACATGGAATACAGAGATTATTACAAAATTTTAGGTGTGAAAAAAAACGCCTCCGCCGAGGAAATTAAGAAAGCATACCGCGAACTGGCTAAAAAATACCACCCCGATAGAAATCAAAATGACCCTATCGCCGAAAAGCGATTTAAAGACATTGGAGAAGCCTACGACGTATTAAGCGACCCCCAAAAGCGCAAACAATACGACCTTATCGGCTCTAAATGGGGACAATTTACAGGCGCAGGAGGCGGAAATTATACAGGAAACACAGGAAATGCGACAGGTGAAGGTGCAGAATTTAAAGACATCTTCGGTGAGGGCTTCGCTGATATTCTGAAACGTTTTAATATTTTTGGAGATAGAGAAAAAGACGAAAACTCGCGCAACCAGACGCGCCGCCGCCCCGAAACTACCGCCCAACTGACGCTCTCTTTGGAGGAAGTCTATGCAGGTACGACGCGCATCTTGACACGCGCCGATGGCGAAAGGCTGCGCATCAAGATTAAGGCAGGAGTCCGAGATGGGCAAAAATTGAGGCTCAAAGGAAAAGGCAATGCAGGGGAGGATTTGATTATCGAGTTGAAAGTAGAAAAGCACCCGACCTTCGAGCGCGACGGCGACGACCTTAATTCTTTCCTCAAAGTGCCGCTCTACAAAGCCATTTTAGGCGACGACATCAATGTCCGCACTATGGACGGCATCATCAAATTTCCCCTGCCTGCCGAAACGCCAAATGGTAAAATCTTTCGCTTCAAAGGAAAAGGGCTGCCCAATTACGACAAAGAAGACCAAAAAGGCGACCTCTATGTCAAGATTGAAATTGATTTGCCTAAAAATCTGACCGAAAAAGAACGCCAACTCTTTCGCCAATTAGCACAGGAACGAAATTCTTAGCCTCTTTGAGAGCCGTGATGTTAAATTCTAAAAATTAAGTTCGAATGTAGGGACAAGGCATTGCCTTGTCCTATGCCCCAAAAACCCTAAGGGTCTTGAAGACCCTTAGGGTTTAAGTCCAAATTTTATTTCGTTAAAAACTCGAAAATACAAGGTTTTTTCTGTTTCCCTGTTTTCTCTTTCTTATTGTACCAAAAACGCCATGCCAAATCCGATGAAGGATACGCTGCGGCTTCTTGCCGCCCTTTCTAACAAAAAAATACAAGGAACGCTTCCCGATACGATTGCCAACCTTGGGTTCGATTCGCGTCAGGTGCAGTTGGGTGATGCCTATATAGCCCTGCGCGGCACACAAACCGATGGACACCAATTTATTCCCCAAGCGATAGCAGCAGGCGCAAGTCTGATTGTCTGTGAGCAAGTGCCGCCCATAGATTCGCTGCAAGTGCCTCAAAATCAAGAGATTGCCTTTGTGCTTGTTCCTGACACTGCCGCCGCCTTAGCACATTTAGCCGCCGCCTACTACGATTTTCCTTCTCAAAAGTTGCAATTAGTGGGCGTTACGGGTACAAATGGCAAGACCACAACGGTTACACTTTTGTACCAACTTTTTCAAGCCTTAGGCTACAATGTGGGCTTGCTTTCTACGATAGAAAATCGCATCAAAGACCAAATCCTAACCGCTACCCATACTACGCCTAACCCTTTGGAAATCAACCGTTTGCTTGCGCAAATGGTAGAGGCAAGGTGTGCTTTTGCTTTTATGGAAGTAAGCTCGCATGCGGTTGTGCAAAAACGCATCGAAGGGTTGCATTTTGCAGGGGCAGTCTTTACCAACATTTCACACGACCATTTAGATTATCATAAAACTTTTGAGGCTTATATCAAAGCTAAAAAAGGATTTTTTGACGGACTTTCTGATACGGCTTTCGCTTTGGTCAATCAAGACGACAAGCGTGGCAGCGTGATGTTGCAAAATTGTCAGGCAAATCATTATACTTTTGGTTTGAAATCCTTAGCCGATTTTAGAGCTAAAATTGTAGATAATCTTATTTCGGGTTTGGTATTAGAAATAGAAGAAACGACCATTTATACCCAACTTGTAGGGGCTTTTAATGCCTACAATCTTTTGGCAGTTTATAGTGTAGCACTGCTATTAGGCGAGGAAAAAGGGGAAGTCTTGCGTGCGCTTTCGGCTTTGAGAGGCGTAAAAGGGCGTTTTCAATCGCTTACGGGGGCAAGTGGCAAATATGCAGTTGTGGATTATGCCCATACGCCTGATGCCTTAGAAAATGTTTTGGATACCCTTTTGAAAGTGCGCACGCCGATTCAAAAAATCATTACCGTTGTGGGTTGTGGTGGAAATAGAGATGCTGCCAAGCGTCCGATTATGGCGCGTATGGCGGTAGAAAAGAGCGATTTTGTCTTCCTAACTTCCGATAATCCGCGTTTTGAAGACCCTGAAAGCATCTTAGACCAAATGGAGGCAGGGATAAAAGGGGAATTGATACAAAAAACAAACTACCAACGCCTCACTGACCGAGCGCAAGCTATCGCTGCGGCATTGGCACGCGCTCAAAAGGGCGATATTGTGCTGATTGCAGGAAAGGGACACGAAAATTACCAAGAAGTGGCGGGCAGCCGCCAAGATTTCGACGACGCACAGCAGGCTTTAAAGTGGCTCTGACCTGCGGCAGGTCGATTGTTTTTATTTGGCAGTCTGCCTCAAATTTGCTAATTTTCGCCAATCAAAACAAGTCCCAATCCGACCCTATTTTCAGTCTTTATTTTCAGTCCCCATTTTCAGTAAGGTTAAGTTCTAAAAAAACATGGCTATTCGTAGGAACAACAAGGCACAGTCTTTTTCGAGTCTGGATAGAAACACAATATTGCAACAAACTCTAAGACTTTCCAAGATGCTTCAAAAGTCTTAGGCTTTAACCCAAATTTTATTTCGTCTCAAATTTGCAAATCTGTTGCCTTTCGTAGAACTTACCCAACTGCCTATTCTCCACCTTATTCCAATTTACAACCTAAACAAATTATTTTTATGAGTTATTATTATCGTTTGGGTCAGATTCCTCCCAAAAGGCATACCCAATTCAGACAGCCCGATGGTAGCCTCTATCACGAGGAATTGGTCAGCTCTTATGGCTTTTCAGGCATCTATTCAAACCTCTACCACTTGTATCCGCCTACGCGCATCAAAAAAGTGTTAGCTCCCATTCCCCTGCGAATCGAGCGCAAAGAGGATTTTCCCTTGCAGCCTATGCACCTCAAAACCTGCCTTGCCGAGCGTACAGGGGCAGATTTTTTAAAGGCACGTTTGCCGCTTTTGGCGAACCAAGATTGTGTGATTTCTATCTGCAATCCCTCTGAAAATACGATGGATTATTTCTACAAAAATGGGGAAGCCGACGAAGTCTTGTACGTCCATGATGGCAGTGGCTACCTTTTTTCGCCACAAGGGAAATTGCGCTTTGTAAAGGGCGATTATGTCGTCATTCCGCGTACTACCGTCTATCGCCTCGATTTTGATAAGGTAGAGGAGGTGCGTTTGCTTATCACCGAATCGCGTGCGCCTATCGAAACCGTTAGCCGCTACCGCAATGAGATGGGGCAACTTCTCGAACATTCGCCTTATTGTGAGCGCGATATTCACCCGCCACAGGAACTTGTTACGGAAAAAGAGCCAAAAGAAACCTTGATTATTACAAAAAAAGGTAATTTTCTTCATCAGCACCTTTACGATACTTCGCCTCTTGATTTAGTCGGTTGGGACGGCTGTTTGTACCCTTATACGCTTTCTATCTATGATTTTGAGCCAATTACGGGCAGAATCCATCAGCCGCCACCTGTGCATCAGACCTTCCAAGCGGCAAATGCCTTTGTGATTTGTTCTTTTGTGCCACGTCTTTTCGACTATCACCCAGAGGCGATTCCTGCCCCCTACAACCATTCCAACATCGATTCCGACGAAGTGCTTTTCTATGCCGAAGGCGATTTTATGAGCAGAAAGGGCATTGATAGAGGTTCTTTTACGATTCACCCTGGCGGACTGCCCCATGGTCCCCACCCTGGTACTTACGAGGGCAGCATTGGAAAAAAAGACACCCATGAGTATGCCGTTATGATAGACACCTTCCGACCGCTTTATCTAACCGAACAAGCGATGTCGTATTTAGATGAAAACTATCCTTATAGTTGGTTGGTCTAATAAAAATTGGGCTTGGGTCTGAAAGTAGGCTGCGTTTCCAATTCCACTTCGGGCAAGGCTCTGTCTTGCCCTTACTTGCTTGTTTTGGTTGGCTGCCGCTGCGGAGCTAAAAAACGGCAAAAAAGCAAAAAAGTCCTTCTCAAAAGTTGGCTTATTGAAAAAAATCGCTATCTTTGCAGCCTTAAACCTCAAAACAGTCATCTTAACGACAACCCCCAATAAGGTGCTAAAAAATTTAAAGGCTTTTGAGATAGAGATTATTGCGCTGCGCAATGGCACGCATCAGTATC
This sequence comes from Hugenholtzia roseola DSM 9546, assembly GCF_000422585.1. Classification (NCBI taxonomy): domain Bacteria; kingdom Pseudomonadati; phylum Bacteroidota; class Cytophagia; order Cytophagales; family Bernardetiaceae; genus Hugenholtzia; species Hugenholtzia roseola. Next base: position 4,815 of record NZ_AUGI01000039.1, on the reverse strand, counting down.
ATTTTCTTATGGAAGATGACTTTTTTGCGTATTTTCAAAGTCCGCTCCTTGAGGCAGGGAATTGCGATGCTGTGGTGGTTTTGGAAAAAAGCGAACGCCTGATTCGTGTGGTCTTTCAAATCAAGGGAACGATACGCCTTATCTGCGACCGTTCCTTAGATGAGTTTGATTATCCTATCAAAATAAAGGAGGAAATCATCTTTAAATACGGTGAGAAAGAGCAGGAAGTTTCGGAGAACCTCATGCTCATCACGCCACACACGCCTCACCTTGCTTTGGGTACGTATCTCTTCGAATTTGTCGCTTTGGCAGTTCCGATGAAGAAGCTACACCCCCGTTTTGTACAAGAGCAAGACCCCGACAAAGACGACAACAAGCCGCTTTGGGTTTATTCTTCACAAGAAGCCGAAGACCCACAGCAAACCGACTCCGACGCGATAGACCCGCGTTGGGAAGCCCTTAAAAAATTACAAAATAAGCCCAATAAGTCTGATAAGCCGCGTTAGTATCTTTCTAATAGGCTTATAGTGGGAAAGCCCACTTGCCAGCACTCTATGGTCGTTTTGCCTTTTTTATTTTATTCTTAAAATTGTAAATTCCAAACGAATTTTGCGATATGCCAAATCCCAGACGAAGACACTCCAAAGCTCGCCGCGACAAACGCCGCACGCACCATGCTTGTGAACCTAAAGCCATTACTACTTGTGCTACCACAGGCGAATCTCACCTTTATCACCATGCTTATTTTCACGAAGGCAATCTATACCACAAAGGTAAGATGGTGATTCAATTTGTTAAAGAAGACGAAGCCGCAGAAGTAGAAGAATAACAAACGGCTTATCGTTTCAAAACAAAAAATAAAAAGAGAAGTCCTTATGAAAAGGCTTCTCTTTTTTTATCTTCCTGCGGCGTTGTTACAACGGTCAGAAGGTCAAAAAACGGGGTCTTGTGCGAAGCACAAGCCTGCTGAACCCCCACCCTGCCCCAGTGATGTTAAGTTCTGTAAAAAGCCTTGTTTTATCAAATTTGACACAAAATAAAATTTGGGTGAAAGACTTTTTTTTAGGTCTGAAAATCCTTTTTTTATTTCAATCTCGCTGCGGACAAGGCAATGCCTTGTCCCTACATTTGCACTTGATTTTTAGAATTTAACATCACTGCACCCTGCCCTCCCCCCATAGGGGAGGGTTCGAAAATCAAATCATTTTTTTTGCATTTATGCAAAAAAAATGATTCCGAATTAAAGCCCCGCCCTATGGGGCAGTAATGTTAAGTTCTGCGAAAAGCCTTGTTTTGTCAAATTAGAAACAAAATAAAATTTGGACTGAACCCTATTTTTGGGTCTGAAAGTCCTTTTTTATTTCAATCTCACTGCGGACAAGGCAATGCCTTGTCCCTACATTTGCATTTGATTTTTAGAATTTAACATCACTGGGGTTTGGGGTGGGGTGCATTTAAGACTTCTATCTTTGCAATAACGCCCAAACTGCGGACAAGGCATTGCCCTGTCCGCAGTTTGATTGAAATAAAATTTTGTTTAAAACCTGAAAACAAAATATTTTGTAAGCAGGCGCAAAATTTAGTCTGTGCCACTTTTGGGAGTCGTGGGCGGCTCGGCTGTGGTTTCGCCCAAATTGAGCTTGTACCAATCTATTTTTCGTGAAAAATACATCACCAATCCTAAAATGATAAAAATACCGATACTACCGATAAGCAGGGCATAGTCTTGTAGTTGGATAATGACAAAGATAAAGGAGTATAAAGTAGTCAGGATACCAGAGATGAGCAAGACCAACTGCATCGATTTTAAAATGGCGCGTATGTAGCCTGCCACTAATAAAAGGGTTGCTATCATAGAAATTCCGAAAGCCAGATTGTAGTGCAGATGCTCGGAAATGGAAAGCAACAGGGTATAAAAGACGACAAGGGCAAAGCCTACCAAAATGTATTGAATGGGGTGAATAAAGACTTTGTGCAATGCCTCGATAAAGAAAAAGGAGAGGAAGGTAAAGGCAATAAAAAGAATGGCGTATTTGATGGAGCGATACGATTTTTGATAGTTATCCACAGGCAGGAGCAAATCAATCCCAAAGGAGGACGAGGAAATATTGTATTGGTTGTTTGTCCAAATTTGTGGGTAGTTGCGATTGAGGTGCAGCACGTTCCAATTCGCTTCAAAACCTGCTTCGCTTACTTGGCGCGTATCGGGCAGGAAAGAGCCATTAAAACTGGGGTTTGCCCATTTTGAGCTGACGGTTACGTCTGTAATTTTGCCAACAGGGGTAAAGTACAAAAGCTGGCTGCCTTTTAAATTTAAAGACAAACTAAAACGATACTGCGTGCTATCTTTTTCGCCTACCTGCACCAAGGCATTGATGCCACTTGAAACGACATCGGTAGAGGAAACACCCGGATTAAACAAAACGCGCTGCTCATTCCAACGCACTTCTACCTGTTCCTCGATGCCTCTCAAATCATCTATGCCCAAGACAAATTCTGCCTTGTCAAAAAGAATATCTTTGGGATTAATGTCCAAATCTTCGAGGGCAAGAGCCAAAAATTCGCCTTCAAGTGTGAGCTTCGAATTATAGACAACAATTTCATAAATGCCTCTATTGCGCTCTTCGGGGTTGATTTCACCCTTGACGGTGAGCTGATTGGGGAGAATGTGCAAATATTCCTTTATTTTTACTATCTTTTCTGTCGAATCTTTTTTAGAAAATTCCTTGATGTACTTGTAATAAGGAATGGATAGAAAAGGTCCGGAAAGCGTTTGCGCTTCCCCCCATTTGCTGCTAACCTCGTAGATGGCTGCTTGCTGGGTGGCTTCGCGTTCTGAAATAAGTTCGCGAATCATGGAAATAGGAATAAGCAAAAGCAAGACAATAACAAGAATAATTGTTATTTTAAAATAAACGTTATTTTTTAGTTTTATCATAAAAATAAATTTTAAAAACTGTTAGAAAATAAAAACTTGTATGCGGACTGCTCAAAAGTGGCTCTTTCAGAAGGGCAAGAACCGTTGCAACTCAATAGTGTTAAGTTCTAAAAAAAATGGTGCGTGCAAAGACAAGGCGTTTTCTTATCCGAAATGAGAGGGAAACAAGAAGGGGTTTTCAGACCCAAAAAATAGAATTCGAGCCAAATTTTATTTTGTTTCCAGTTTCGATAAGACAAGACTTTTTGTAGAACTTAACCTTACTGCTTCTGCATTTTGGGCAGCAAAATAGAGATGCAAGATAGGCGCAAAGTTGGCAAAAAAAAGCCATTTTTTTTGAAAAAAAAACGCCTTCGAGGAAAGAAAGCCTCAAAGACGTTTTTAGAGATTCGAAACGAGCTGCGCTCTATATTTATTTTTCGGTTTTATTCTTTGGTTTTATTCTTCGGAGGCTTCGGCTTTTGTAGCACGCGCCTTGCGAACGGTGCGTTTCTTTTCTACTACCACTACCTCCTCTACATCGGCTAAAATGCGCCCACAATGCTCACAGATGACGATTTTTTTGCGCTCCTTGACATCAACCTGACGCTGCGGCGGCACGATATTGAAACAACCCCCACAAGCGTCGCGCTTTACCGACACAACCGCCAAGCCGTTGCGTGCATTCGAGCGTAACTTTTGATAGGCTAAATAAAGGCTATCAGGTACGTGTTTTTTGCGCTTTTCGCGCTCTTTGTAGAGTTTTTCCTCATCTTCTTCGCTTTCTTTGATGATACTCTGCAATTCATTTTGTTTTACTTCTAAATCTTTCTGACGCTCTGTTAGGTTGTTGTGCGTCTTTTCGATTTCATTGTGCTTATCGCTAACCTTGCGATTGAGGTCGTTTATCGTTTTTTCGGCTAATTTAATGTCCAGCTCTTGGCTTTCTACTTCGCGCATAATTGCCTGATACTCACGGTCGTTGCGGACGTTTTCTTGCTGCTCTTTGTATTTGGCGATGAGCTTTTTATGCTCTTTGATGGCTTGCTCTTGGGTCTTGACCTGTGCATCTAATTCCTTGATTTCGCCTTTGAACTTCTGAATCCGCGTTTGCAGACCCGCGATTTCGTCTTCTAAGTCTTGCACTTCTTCGGGCAAGTCGCCTTTGATTTTCTTGATTTCGTCTAATTGCGAGTCAATGTCTTGTAGTTTGACAAGGGCATCGAGTTTTTTAGATACGGTAGTCGTGGTTTCCATAAGTGAAGACAAGGAATAGGTGAGAAGCGAAAGATGACAAAGTTTGAAAATAAATACTTCATATCCAAACCCAAGAGGGATTGACCCAAGAAGGCTTGCCAAAGGTGCAAGGGCGTGTCGGTTTGGGTTTGAAGGCTAAAAGCAAATAGAGTGCAAAGTTAGGATAAAAAAGCGAATTTGCAAAATTTTCACGCCGCTTTTCAACTGTATTTTTTACTACCTTTTTAGATAGGGCGCAAATCTAAGAGCCAAAGATTTGCCTGCCAATCGGTATCAAAACCTGCCAAAGAGCCTGACAAAGAGCCTGAAAAAGAGTCTGACTTCTGTACTTTTTCTAATAGAGTTTATGAATAATTATAGCCGTATGACTTTTCTTTTTAGGGCAAAAGTTTTCCTGAAATTGTATAGTGCTACGGCTATGGTGAATACGGTTTCTTTTGTTTTGTCTATGTAAGTTCTGATTCGTTCTTTGACAATTCGTAATGCTTTTAGGTGTGCAAACGCATTTTCTATTCTTACTCTTTCTTTACTTTGTAGTCTATTTTGAACTTTTTGTATTTTGGTAAGTTCCTTATTTTTGGGCTTCTTGTGGGGCATAATAAGTGTTGTTTGTGGAAGTTTCCAGCCATAAAACCCTAAAT
>NZ_AUGI01000038.1 GCF_000422585.1 Hugenholtzia roseola DSM 9546 | reverse complement strand
GCTTTTAGCCGTCGGCGAGGTTTTTTTTGAGAAAACAAGAAAAAAAGATAAAGAAATCGCCTTTTTGAGGGCTAAAATCGCAACAAACATGAAATTACATCAAAAACTCTTTTTCTTTGCGCTCTGCCTTTTTTCAGGGGCATTGTTAGCGCAAGAAGACTCTGAAACTGCAAAGGTAGCAGGCAGAACCCTACCCAACGGCATCAAACTCATCAAAGTAGAGGGCGGCACTTTTCTTATGGGCTGCGACGAGCAGCGAGATGGAAATTGTAATGATTACGAAAAGCCTGTCCATTCCGTAATGCTAACAGATTTTTGGCTTAGTGAAACTGAAATTACGAACGCCCAATATACCGCTTTTTTGAATGAATACGGCAGCGACGTAGTAAAAGACGGCGAGCATAAAGGGCAGAGGATGATTGAGGAATATAAATGGGGTGTAGAAAAGGTAGATAATAAGTGGCAACCCCAATCAGGCTTTGAAAACCACCCTGTTATTTGGGTAACATGGTTTGGGGCATCTGAATTTTGCCGCTTCTATGGCGGCTCTCTGCCTTCGGAGGCGCAGTGGGAATATGCTGCAAGAGGCGGCAACAAAAGCAAGGGCTACAAATACGCAGGCTCTAATAATTTAGATGAGGTGGCGTGGTATGGTGCAAATTCAGGTAATCAAACACATCCTGTACGCCAAAAAAAGCCGAATGAATTAGGCTTGTATGATATGAGCGGTAATGTTTATGAGTGGTGCCAAGATTATTATAATGCAAAGTTTTATGAAACTGCTGATGCCAAAAAACAAAACCCTTTGAATAACAAAGTGTCTGACTATAGGCTTTTGCGTGGCGGTTCGTGGGACTTCTATGATTATTTCTGCCGCTCTGCCTACCGTATCTGGTACTATCCTTCTAATAGGTACTGCGACTACGGGTTTCGTTTTTCTCCAAGTCTGTAACGCTTTGTGCTTTTAGGTTTTTACCCTTTGTAGGGACAAGGCATTGCCTTGTCCGCATAGCAGGATTGAAAAATTTTGTTGGTTTATTCGTGCATGGCTCGGACAACGCGGTGCGTTGTCCCTACGAAAATGCAGGTGATTGAAAAAAAGGTTGGTTCAATTTGCAAATAGTTCGGACAACGCGGTGCGTTTGTGCCTATAAAAATGCAGGTGCTTGCCTTGCGGAAAATCAAAAAAACAGTACCTTTACAAGGTCTTTGCAGATACAAAACAAGTAGCACGATAGCTTTATGAAACACATCACCCAACAGCACGAAATCTACTACGACGAGGCACTGAAAGCCATTTTGCTTTCTTGGAAAGGCTTTCCTTCGCGCGAGCAAATCCGTTTGGCAGCAGGATTGGCTATCGAGCTGATGCAGGCTCACAAGGTTACCAAATTCCTAAACGACCAAAGCGCACTCACCGAACTCTTTTTCGACCAAGATGATTGGGTCGCTGATACTTGGTTTCCCAAAATCGTAGATGGAGGCACAGAAAAATACGCCGTCGTGGTAAGCCAAAGGCATTACGAGCAACTGCCTGCCGCCATCAAAAGCAGCAAGCAGGGCAAGATAGAAATTCAGTATTTTACCGATTTGGAAAAGGCGAAAATGTGGCTTTAAACACGCGCGAAGCTGGAGCTTCGCGTTACGGTAAGGAAAAGGCATTGCCTTGTCCTATGCCCCAAACCCTAAGGGTCTTGAAGACCCTTAGGGTTTAAGTCCAAATTTCATTTCGTGTCAAATTTGAAAAAACTGTAATAAAACAAGACTTTTCACAGAACTTAACATCACCGCACCCTGCCCGACCCCCGTTATGGGAGGGTTCGAAAACCAAATCATTTTTTTATGCTCGCATAAAAAAATGATACCGAATAAAAGCCCCTCCCTTTGGGGGAGGGGTTTGGGGTGGGGTGCATTTAAGGCTTTTATCGTTGCAAAAATACAGATTTATCCGAAATGCAAAACCATTTTTGGCTGATATTTGCCAAATTTTAATGCACTTCTTTCCAAATCAAATTGATATAGTCGTGGTAGGGACTGTGCAAGGGTAGTGCTTTTTTAATTTTAAAATACAAACTTTTGGCTGCCTCCTTTTCGTTTTGTGCCACAAGTTTTGCCAATTCTGCCAAAGAAGCGTCCATGTAGGGCGAAATTTCGGTTACGCTTCCCAAAAGGCGCGTCGTGATGTCGCTAATTGTCCAGCCCCAAGGCTGCCCTTCTTGTAAAAACGGACTTGCCACTACTTTTTCGCCGTCCGTTTCCAAACAAATGATATTGTTATATTCCAAAGATTGTATCGTGAAAGGGTTTTGGGTGCTGACAAAAAACTGAACTTGTGGGAAAATATGTTGCAGGCGCGGTAGCAGGCTGCGTTGCCAACTCAAATTGAGGTGCGCATCTATTTCGTCTAAAAGAATAACGCCCTGAAAGGTGTCGGTGTTGGTAAGATTTTTATAGTGTAATAAAAAGCGAATCGCCATGTCATAAATCCAGGCAAAAACTGTTTGAAAGCTCTCTGAAAGGCTTTCCAAACTTACCAAAGTAGTACCATTTTTAAATACAAAATGCTTATCGTCTAAATGACTAAGTACGATACTTTGCTCCTCTTGTAGGGGGTCTTGCTCCAAAACGCGGTTGAGCAGGTTTTTTAAATCCTGCCAATGCAAATTTGTTTGGCTATAACAAAGCGGCTCTTGTGGCGTTTTTAGGTAATTATTCTCACCAAAAAGTGAAGCAATAGGCGCGAAACGCTGATTTTGAGAGGCATAGACCTTGCTATCGCTGCGTTTGCCCGAACCGTATCCAAAGACAGGTAGCTCATTGTTCAAACGCTCAAAATTTTGATAGTGGCTATTGGTATTCAGATGGTTATTGCTTTCTACGCGGAAACGAAGTTGGATTTCTTCGCCATTGCCCTGAATCCGCAAAATCATATTGCCCTGCTCTTTGCCAAATTTCACAAGATTGCTCCACTGCTGAACGGCAGGGATAGGCACACCCGTTAGCCCCAACGCAATGAGTTGTAGTAACGTAGATTTGCCTGTGCCACTTGTGCCTGTGATAAGGGTAATTTTGCGCGGTGAATTGATGTGTGGAAAATCGATGGAGAGTCTATCAAAGCAGCGTATATTTTTCAAAAAGATAGATTCTACCATCAAAGGGCTGGTTTCTTCTTGTATCTGGTCGTCGGGAAAGTCGATGCGGAAAGGGGGCAGTTTTTTTTGTATAAAAGTTTGATAAAAATGGCTCAAAACGGCATCTTCGGCAGGGCTATTTTCGGGGTGATAGAAAAGATAGCTAAAATTATAAACCAAATTCCTCAAAGCCAAACTATAAGCCTTCGAAGGCAAAAGCAAATTTTGAAGCTGTTGGAAAAAGGGTTGAAAATGGTTTTCGAAAGTAGCCTCTCCAGCAAGGCTCTGTTGCCAAAACGATTCGTCTTGATTTTGTTTTTCTTTTTCAAAATAAAGATGTAAATAATGACTTACTTCTTCGCGCCACTTATTGCGCCACTTTTTGAGCAGTTTCTGCCTATCTGTGGCGGCGCGTCCTGCATTGAGTTTGTAGGTATAAATGGTGGTAGCAGCCTTGAAATTGCGTCGGATAGCCTGCCATTTTCCTTCTGCATCGAGAGCCAAACTGCGTTCGGGTACATCTATTTCAGGGTGCAGGATAAGGGGATTTTCGGCTAAAAATTCCTCTGAATCGGCTCTCCATTTTTGGCGATTTAGGGGGGCAGCCTTCACGCGCTTTTGGCTGTGCAGAATGGGAAAGGTATTTTCTTTGTACAAATAACAATCCTGACAAACGGGCAGCAAATTGCTCCATTCATAAATAAGCCAAGGATAAAGCGTCAGCGGACGGTAGTGCGTAACGAAAGCAGGCAGGTTTTCTACCCCAATGGGCGTTTCGCAATAGGCGCACTTATGGCGATAGAGTTCGAGCAGTTTGCCTATCACTTCGGGGTGCAGCAGAATATCGGGGCGCACTTCGGGGTGGCGCATTTCCCCCCTTAAAATTTTTTGGATATGACCTTCCACTTCCGCACTTTGCAGAAGAAGAGGTGGTTGCTCGAAATTTTTGCGGACAGCAATCATACAAAAGGCAGAAAATTAGAAAATAAGGCGACTTTCACCAATAATTTGACAGACAGTTTTTACAGCTAATTTTACAACTAATTTTTCCAAAGTAGGGAAAACGCACTGCGTTGTCCGAACCCTGCACCAATGAACCAACTATGTTTTTCAATTTTGCCCTGCGGGGCGTTGTTGCAACGATAAAAGCCTTAAATACACCCCGCCCCCATAGGGCGGGGCTTTTTTATCATAAAACATCTTTTAGTTATGATACAAAACCTTGAAAATTAGTTTTGTTTTCGAACCCTCCCCTATGGGGGGAGGGCAGGGTGCAGTGATGTTAAATTCTAAAAATCAAATGCAAATGTAGGGACAAGGCACTGCCTTGTCCGCAGTGAGATTGAAATAAAAAAGGATTTTCAGACCCAAAAATAGGGGTCAGTCCAAATTTTATTTTGTGTCAAATTTGACAAAACTTTGACAAAATAAGGCTTTTTACAGAACTTAACATTACTGCCATAGGGCGGGGCTTTTATTCAGCATCATTTTTTTACATTTATGCAAAAAAATGATTTGGTTTTCGAACCCTCCCCTATGGGGGGAGGGCAGGGTGGGGGTTCAGCAGGTTTGCACGAAGCACAAAACCTCGTTTGTTGACTTTCTGAACTTTGTAAAAACGCCCTATAAGAGAAAGCAGAAAGTCTTTTACTGCAAAGCGGCTACGCCCATTTTTCCAAATGCGCTAACACGTGAGCGAACACATCTTGGGCGGCTTCCTTGCCAATCACACAATCTTGATGTCCATAGCCTTCAATAAGATGGTAGCTATATTTTTCTGCGCCATTCAGACGGCAGAGTTCTTGGTACGTTGTCTGCGTTGCGATAGGGGCAAAGACCTGATTTTCAGCCCCATGAATGAAGCAAATCGGCAAGTTGAGGCGGCTTTGCAGGTGTGGCATATAGACATCTTGCCCTTCGGCATTGACCAACTGTTTTTGGCGTGTCATCAGGGTCAGATGTTCGTACATGGTCATATTGGCGATACCAAACATTTCGTGGAAAGCCTCGAAAGTGGCAGGGTTGATGTTTTCCTTTTCGTACAAAGGCGCAAACATAAAGGTTACGCGATTCGAAATGGGGTCGTTGGTGGCTGCGCCCAAAGGTTGCGCGTATAATTTGACAACTTTATTAAGAAGTTTATCCAACCAAGAGGCATTTTCGTCGGTATAAGCCGAAATGCTTTCCATGCCCAATTTGTGTAGAAGGGTCGGTACGTGCAAATTGGCTTTGAGTTCGATTTGAGTGCCGCCCATTACGTGCGCCGCAATTTGAAAACAGGTAAGCGATTTTACCCCCTTCAAACCTGAAAGCAGAGCCATCACCGCCGTAATTGCCCCTACGCAATGCGTTACCAAATGTACTTCTTTTTCACCCGTAACTTCCAAAATCTTTCCTAAAAGCGCAGGATAATCTTGAAGTGCTACTTCATCTGCCGTACTTTGGCGCGAAGCCGAAGGCAGCAAGATGCTGGTGCGATATTCCATGACCCATACTTCATACCCATTTTGGTATAAAAATTCTACCAAATTCGGTTCTAAGGTGTCCATCTGGAAAATAAGTCCCGAAACGCTAAACCCATGCGAGAGAGCTACTACACCTTTAACTTCTTGATTTTGAGGCTTATAGCGTGTCAGGAGCAAATCTATGCCGTCGCTGGTACGGACGCTATGCAGTTCGGGGGTGCTTGTGTGAAGCGGACGCTTTTTGCGTGGTGGTGTATCGGGATTAAAGAGGGTGTCTTTTGCAAAAATGCCGCCGTAGGTATCGAAAATGCTACCGAAGGCAAATTTGCCCCATAGCGTTTTCACTTTCAAACTATCTATCAAATTATCTGTATGCAGGGCTTGTAGCGTGGCAAGCTGTTTGGCAAAACCAATAGGCGAGATGTGCAGAATCCCTTTGGCTACTACCTTTCCCTTGTTGTTTTTGCCCTCATAAATGGTCGTGTAAAGGGTTGTGGTATCTGCCCAAGCGTCAAAACCTTTGTCGTTGCGCACAACTTTGTAGCCTTCAAACCAAAAATAATTGCCTTCTACAGATTCGAGGCAGGCGTGGTAAATCATATTTTTGGCAGCCATGCGGTCGGGGTCGGCAGAAAGGACGTTGAAATTGCCTTCTGCAAAGGTCAGGGGTTGCGCTGAAAGGGCGGGGGCAGTAACCGTTCCTGCGGTTTGGGCATAATGAGCAGGATTTTCTATCAGTGCCTCCAAGTCGTGAATGACGATTGTAACGGTAATCTCACAGGCAGAATCGTTGTTTTTGCCCGCTTCGAAGGCTTTTTGGTAGGCTTCATAGCCTGTGGCATTTGTCCAATGTTGGCTTTGAGTAGAAATAAAGCCTTCCATTTGTTCGGAAAATTGTACGCCCCTGCGCGGTTTGGTTTCGGCTTTTTGGGCAAAAAAAGTCGCATTTTTTTCAAAACCCTCTTCCATTTGCCAACCCTTTTCTTGACAAAGCAGCAGGGCAGTGCGCTCGGCAAGTGCCGAAATGGTCAAGAATGGATTTGCACCCAAAGAACGCGGTACAATAGAGCCATCGGCTACGTAAAGCGTTTCGAAAACTGCCCCTTCTTTGCCTTGTGAAACATCAAAAACCTGCCCTTTGTGATTGACTACGCCTTTTTCGGCATTTTCTGCCATAATGCAGCCCCCCAAAGGATGCACCGTAACTAAGTCGTGTTCGAAGAGGTCTGTCCAGATAGGATTCGGAACATAAGTGCCGCCTAAGGCTTCGGTGGCTTTATACAAATTCTCATTAACGGTTTCGAAAATGGGCTGTTTGCCTACGCCTTTCCACGAAATTTTGAGGCGGTCATTTTCTAAAAGCAATTCACCCTTCGAATCGTCGTGCGTCATCACCAAAAAGGTCTGTGTATTTTGCATTGCCCCTTTGTACGCGCCCTGCCAAACCCAACTTTCCAAGATGCGCAACTTTTCGCCTATCTTGTCGGAAAGACCCTCGTCGGTATCTGTACCTATTTTGCCTGCCAAAGGCATAAAAAGTTGGGGAAAAGTCGCCGCCATAGCACCGGGTACAGAGCCTTCTTCGATGACCATGCCCTCGTTTAGGTTCGGACGGTTGCGCATATCGATAACGCTCGTAATGCAAGGTCCTACGGGATTTTGAGGGTCTTCCTTTCGTGCGCCCCAGCCGATACCATTGATGTTTTGGTCGTTATTAAACCCAAAACCCAAGACATCGCCATTGCCCGAAAAATGCTTGCCTACCTGTTCTGAAAGTGGCAATCCCTTTTCTTTCGAGCGCAATAAGATTTGAGAAGAGCCAAGCGTGCCTGCTGCCACTACGACATAGTCGGCTGAAATAAAGGAAAGTGCTTCTGTAAAGAGTTTTCTGCCTGCCCCCGCGATTTTGTAGTAAATGTTCCAGACTTTTTTCCCTTCCTGCTCTACCTGCTCGATGTATTGCACCGAAATTTGTGTGAAAATAGAAGCCCCATGCGCCACAGCGTCGGGCAAATAATTCATCGTGAGCGTATTTTTCGCCTGCTGATTGCAGCCCGATACACAATCGCCACAAAGATTGCAGGGCTTTTGTGGCACACCTACCTGATTGAGACTTTCTTTTTCAAAATTGACGGTGATGTCGAGTTTGCGAAACGGCTCTTGAAGGGCGGCGGCAGATTTTTGCATGGCTTGCATCTTTGCCAAAGGCGGAAACGTGTCGGGATAGGGGTTTGGTTTGAGCATAGACCAAGCACGCTGGTAGCCTTTTTCTAAAAAACTGCCCTCTTTTTCAAATTCTTCTCGCAATATTTTCGGAAAAAGTGGGTCTTCAAAGACGCGCTTTTCAGGGCGAATGGCAACATTGGCATTGACCAAAGAAGTCCCCCCTAAGCCGCAGCCCACAAAGACATTGATGTCCTTGCCGATATGAAAATCGTAGAGTCCTAATTCATTGCCGATATGTTTTTGGGGCGTTTGCACCTGAAATTCGGCTGCCGCTTCTAATTGCGTGTCGGGAAAATCGCCTGCCCTAAATTCTTTGCCACGCTCTAAAAGGCAGACCTGCCTGCCTGCACGTGCCAAGCGCGAAGCCATGATAGAACCCCCATAGCCCGAACCTATCACGACGACTTCGTAGTGAGAGGCTATCGTTTCGAGGCTTTTTGAAAGGGTAGGTTGTGGTATTGATTTTTGTGGCGATATTTTTTCGGTTTGCATAGCGTTTTGGAAAGTGAAAAATAAAAAGAAGTAAAAAGAAATAAAAATCAGAGAAACATTTGCAGAAATAGGTAGGGAAAAGGCACTGCCTTGTCCGAAGCAAGATTGAAATGGGGGGCATCAAACTTTTTACATCAGAAAAAGCCAATTATACATAAAAAAGCTACAAGCATTGTCATCGAAGAAGCAGCTTAGGTCTTGTATCCAAACTTTATTGTGTGTGGTGGCAAAATAAAGACGAAAAGATGTTTCAATATCTTTTTTTGCATGGTAATGAAAAACTTTTATGCCGCCTATCGCTTCAATTTCTTCTTTATTAGGAAGAAAGAATTTATCCGATTCATCTAAAATGTCGTTTTCATATTTTACTCTCTCAGCTGTTCCCTCGAGCAAGTTGGTACAACCATCTTCGGAGTCCTTAGAAGTTAGTTTAAAAGTTATTTCGGTATCCGAAACCGACAAAATTTGCAATTCTATCTGATAACTTTCGTTGCGATACCCAAAAACACCTGCTTCAAGGCTTGCGCTTTGCTGGGCAGAAAGGGCAGAGAAACAGTTTGCAAACCCTATTTCTACTCCTAAGAAAAGAAGCAATAAAAAGGCAGCCTGCCAAAAGAATTTCAAATTACGAAGCATAGTATGAAGATGAAGTAGGAAGATAAAAAAGGTGAGAAAGAGAGGTCAGACCCAAAAGGCTGAACTTGCGCCTAAAATACTGAAAAATCTGCAACCTGCGCCAAAAAAAAGAAAATCGGCTGCAAAAAATAGCTAAAAAGTATTACCTTTGCCCTTGTCTAACGAGTGAGTGTGGCTTTTTGGCACACTTGAAAAGGGAAGGCGGTGCAAATCCGTCGCTGTACCCGCAACTGTAAGGAGCATTTTAAGCAAGAGCCTTTTTAAAGACCACTGTTTGCAGCTACCTAAGTAGGCAATCACACACATGCCTTTAAAGGAAACTAAGAATGGGAAGGGAAAAGGTGGCTCTAAGTCAGGAGACCTGCTCGATAGATAGTCCGCCTATGCAAGGTTTCGGGAAAAAAACCACATATCGGCAAAGGCAAATTCCCTCTTTTTGTCTTTTGGGTTCAAATTTGAAATGCGAAGGGCTATTTTGTCCTTTTCATTCGCGCTGCTTTGACTTTGTAGGCGTGTAAGATTTTTTATGAAATTTCATAAAAATCTGCATACAAACAAGGGTAGGTTTGGACTGTCGTCGTTTTTAGTTCAAAAGTTTAAATGATAAGGACTTTCACTTCCTTCACATTTAGACCTTATCTTTCTTATTCATTACACAAAAAACAACTATTTTAGTATGAAAAAAAGATTTTATTGGCTTTTTTTAGCCTTCACGCTTCTTTTTTCAGCCTGTAATTCCGAAGATGAAAATGAAGACCTTATCGTGCGCCTTACGCGCCCCAGCGCGGATACGACGGTGCAGGTAGGGGCAGAGGTGCGCTTTGCGGCGGAATATTCCACTTCGCCCAATAATTTACAAATCCGTTGGCTTCAAAATGGCATTGAGGTAGCGACAACGGCAGAGGCACTCCTTCGCTTTGAAGAATTTGGTGAGTATGAAATCGAATTGCAGGTGCGCGGTTTTGGCAAAACCGTTTCGGATACGCGCAAAGTGCGTGTTTTAGACCGTTACAGTAGAGGGGCTTTTATCGGTTGTGAAGGCAATTTCGGACAAGGAAATGCGACAGTAAGTTTCCTTTCTCCCGAAGGGCAGATAAGACAAGGGATTTTTGCAACTGAAAACGCCCGTCCTTTGGGCGACATTCTACAATCGGTGGCTTTGCAGGGCGATAAAGCCTATTTGGTCGTCAATGCAAGCCATAAAGTAGAAGTTGTCAATCGTCATACCTTTAAAAGTAGCAGCACCCTTACGGGTAATTTCCAAAATCCGCGTTATTTTCATAGCGTTTCCGATACAAAAGCCTATCTTTCTACTTGGGGCAATCCTTTTAGTGGCAATACGATTGCGCCCAAAATCTTGATTTTGGACACCAATACTGATGCTATCATAGGCGAAATGCCTGCGGGGGCGGGAGCAGAATATATCGCTTCGGCAAATGGAAAAGCCTTTGTAGGCAATAGCTTTACTACCAATATCTACGTCTATGACATTGCTTCTAATACTTTAATAGATAGTTTGGATACTGCACCTTATAGTCCGTATCAGATGCAAGTAGATAAAAATGGTACGCTTTGGGTCATGACCTTTGCCTATGATGAAAATTTCCAGACTCCGATAGGGGCTTTATACAATTTTAGCACAGGCAGCCTACGCAAAAATAGCGAGCTAACTTTGAGTGTTGCGCCGCTCAATGTACGGGGCAATTTGCAGGTGGTAGGCGATAATCTCTATTTCCAACTCTCTGACGGCATTTACAAGACAAGTTTGGCTGCGCCTTCTTTGCCCACTGCCCCTTTGATAGCAGGCAGTTTCCGAAATTTTGAGCTAACGTCTTCGGGTGATATTTGGACTTTGCAAGCCGATTTTAGCAATCCTGAAAATAATAAGGTGCTGATTTTCAACCCTTCGGGTGCAGAAACGGCGCGTTATCAGGTAGGAATTGGGGCGGGTAGTTTTGCTTTTGCCGAATAATTTTCTACTTTTGGGTTCTTTTCCCTAAAAAAGCTAAAAACGCGCTGAAAGACAAGCGGCTTCGGTGCGTTTTTAGTTTCCATGTAGATTTCTAAGGTTGCTTTTTAAATTGGCTATGTTTTTAGAACCAAACTTGCATAATTACCCTACCGCTCTTCCTGCTTACGGTTGGATAGAGGTTATTTGTGGCTCTATGTTTTCGGGCAAAACCGAAGAATTGATACGCCGCCTGCGTCGCTCTTTGATAGCCAAGCAGCCTGTTTTGGTCTTCAAACCTGCCTTAGATGTGCGCTACGACATAGAAAAAATCGTTTCTCACAACCAAAATACGCTTGAGTCTGTACCTGTATCGAAGGCGAAAGAGATTGTAGAAATTATATCAAGTTTAGAGAAAAAAGAAAAATCGGATTTTAAAGTAATTGGCATAGATGAGGCACAGTTTTTTGATGCCGAACTACCAGCGGTCTGTCAGCACTTAGCAAATCAGGGCAAGCGTATTATTTTGGCAGGCTTAGATATGGATTTTGAGGGCAAACCCTTTGGTTTATTGCCCGAATTGATGGCGATGGCAGAGTTTGTAACGAAGGTACGTGCGATTTGTGTCTGTTGTGGGGCGGTTGCTTCTTATTCTTATCGCTTAGATGAAAGTCAGGCACAGATTTTATTGGGTGAGAAGGAAAGCTATGAGCCACGTTGTAGGAAATGTTTTTTCGAAGGGCAGAAGGAAAAGCAAGCCAATCAAATTTGGAAACAAGGGATAAAGTAGTTTCCAAAGTCTTATCATTTTTGGCGTTATTGATGTTAAAATACTTTTTAGTTTTATTTCTTTTCTTTGATTTTGTTTATTTCCTTTTTCAAGAATCGGCGAATTTGAAGACTTATTTCTGTCCAGTCTGCCTGTTCTGTTTCAAAGGTTAGGTCTGCGCTTTCTGTACCCAAAATATGGTCTATGTACTGAATTGAGCTAAGAAAGGCGCGGTTTTGAAAGTAGGGCATTGGGGGCAAAAGGTAGCCCGCTTCGGCTCTTTGTTGGAGGCGGTCTAAGAGTGTATCTTGCTCACAGGTCAGTTTGAAGACCCAAACGCGGAAGCCTGCCTGTGCAGCGTCCCATTTGAGGGTGCGGTAGGCTTGCGAAACGCCACTCATCTCCAAAATGGCTTTTTGCGAAGCCAGCACATCTTGGTAGAGGCGCGTCTGTGCGAGGGCTTCACCTTCTACGCTCCCATCGAGGTTGTATTGGTGGCGGTAGGCATCGATAGAAAAATAAGAAAATTGGGGCAGGTCTGCCACAAGTTGGCGGCAGAGGCTGCTCTTTCCCGTTGCTAAATTACCGATAATGCAGAGTAAGACTTTCACTTTTAGTTAGGAAGAAGTTTTTATGTTATCCTTTTCCATTTCCTACATAATATTCGAGCTTGCTTTTGAGGCTATCCTTTGGAAAAGGTTTGGCAATGTAATCGCTCATGCCTGCTGCCAAGCACCTTTCGGCTTCGCCTTTGAGGGCAGAGGCGGTCATGGCGATAATAGGAACGGTTTTCGAAACCTTGCTTCGAATTTCTTGTGTGGCTTGGTAGCCGTCCATTTCGGGCATGTGTACGTCCATAAGGACGATATCGAAGGGTTCGGCGGCGATTTTTTCTAAGGCTTTTTTGCCATTATCTACCACTGTTACGAGGTAGCCCCAATTTTTGAGCATCTGCACGACGAGCATCTGGTTGATTTCGTTGTCCTCTGCCAAAAGGATACGTTTGGGTGCTGTATTTTCCGCACTGGTGGGTTCGGTTTGGAGCTTTTTGGTTTCTCTTTCCGAAGCAGTTTTGGCTATATTTTCTTTGTGATTGCCCTGATTTTGAAGATTTTGGGCGGCTACTGCCAAATTTTCTTTGGTCGTTTCTGGTGGAAAAGTTTTGAGCGGTGTGTTGTAGGGATTGTTTTTGGTAGGCAGAGCCTTAGGCGTAGGCACATCTTGGGGTTTTACTTTTTCAAAAGTGAGGTGGAAGCTAAACATACTGCCTTCGCCCTCTCTGCTTTTTACCAATACTTTGCCGCCCTGCTGCTCTACAAGCTGTTTGCAGATGGCAAGCCCCAAACCTGTGCCGCCATATTTGCGCGTAGTGCTGCTGCTCGCTTGTGTAAAGATAGAAAAGATGCTATCGAGCTTATCCTGTGGAATACCGATACCTGTGTCTTGTACCCAAAAATGCAGCGTTTGGAAGTCGAAGCCCGTTTCTAACACTTGCAAGCCAATTTCTACATAACCTTCGTGCGTGAATTTTATCGCATTACTAACCAAATTGAGCAAGACCTGACGCAAGCGCACAGGGTCGGTCTTGATAAAGGGATATAAATCGGTGGGCAATTTCAGGCGCAGTTCTATGTTGCGGGCTTGGGCGCGTAGGCGCATCGAGTTTTGCACCTCATCGAGGAGGATTTTCAAATCAAGCGGCTGCATCTCGAAGGTCATCTTGCCTGCTTCGAGTTTGGAGAGGTCTAAAATGTCGTCGATGATAACCAAAAGGTGGTCGGCAGAGGTCTTGATGGCATTGACATACATCAGTTGTTTCTCGTTCAAATCGGTATCCAAGAGCAATTCCGACATGCCATATACGCCGTTCATGGGTGTGCGAATTTCGTGACTCATATTGGCTAAAAAGTCTTGTTTGACCCTTGCCGATTCCTCTGCTTGCTGTTTGGCTACAATTAAGTTAGAATTTTGCTGCTCTATTTGGGTGAGCATTTCATTAAAATTATCGCGCAAAGTGCCAATTTCGTCGTGTCTATCATTTTCAATCTGAATGTTGTAATTTTTGTGTAGCGCAATTTCTTTTGTCTTGGCGGCTAATTCTAAAATCGGACGGGTAACGATTTTTTGGAGGTTGGCAGAAAGCAAATAGCTAAACAAAAGGGTCGCTAAAAAAACTATCCCCATGACGCTCAAATAGGCATAAAAACGCTCATAGTGCGGCGTTAGGGCATAGCGCAGATAGACTGTCCCAATTTTAGCACCGTAGGTATCGCTTTGCGCCAAATAAATGTCGGCACTTTTGTCGGCAAAATTAAAGACTACTTCGGGGACTTTGAGCGCGACTTCTTTGAAGGGGGCGAGGTTGCTTTTTTTGCCCTTTACGTAGGTGGCAAAGACCTGTCGGGTAGAGTCGAAGATGCAGCCTTGCAGCGCGTAAGGGTCGGAGCGCAAAAAGCGTTTGAGAGCTTCTTCGGCACTAACGGCGTTGTTAAATTCTAAGGTAATGACGTTTTCTTTGCCAATAAATTCTGCCTTTTTGATGTATTCATTTCGTACCTGCTCGCGATAGGTGAAAAAATCATAAGCCAAAAATGCCACAAAGGGAAAAAGTAGAGCCACGCTTGTTACGAGCATGATAACTAAAATCACCTTGTTTTTGATAGAAATATTGCGCCAAAAGCCTTTTTTTGTATTCATTTTTGAAAAATGCGAGCAAGCAAATAGTGAAAGGATAGGAACGAGAAGCGTTTTTAGCAAAGCAAGCCTCTGAAAGGAGAGAAACGCTGCCAAAGAGATAACGGAAAATTAAGGTTTTTTATGTATTTGGGCAGGTAAAAACCCAAAAAGACCGCCCTTCGCACCGCAGCACGAAATAGGCTAACAGAATAGTTTTTGCTCAAAATAGGTATAACAAAATAAAATTTGGCTTTACCCTTCTTTTTTATTTCAATCCAACTTCGGAAAAGGCAACGTCTTTTCCGAAGTTGGCAAACCATTTTTAAAACCAGACTTAGCATCTGGACTTAAAACTAAACGCTAATGAGGCAATGCGTCGCCTTCTAAGGTCTGTCTTGCCTTTTGCGCATCATCGGCTTGTGTGCCTAATTTGCCAATAATCAGGCGGTTGCTTTTGTCATAACTAAGGTAGCTCCAAAGCCAACTGAAAAAAACAAAGACGCGGTTTCTAAATCCTACCAAAGACATCAAATGGACAAACATCCAGACCAACCACGCTATCCAGCCTGCCAAATATGCCTTTTTTAAATCCACAACGGCGCGGTTGCGTCCGATAGTAGCCATCGAGCCTTGGTCTTTGTATTCGAAGGCTTTGAGGGGCTTTTTGTGGATAAGGTTTTGAAGGTTTTTCGCCAGCAGTTTGCCCTGTTGGATAGCAGGCGGCGCGACCATAGGGTGTCCTTTGGGCGTTTTTTCGGTTATCATTGCCGCTACATCACCTACGGCAAAGATATTTTCATAGCCCGAAACGCGATTATAGCTATCTACTTTGATGCGATTGCCGCCAACGATAGCCTCTGTATTTAAACCTGCAATCGGATTGCCTTTTACGCCTGCCGCCCAGATGAGGTTGCGCGAAATAAAGGTTTCGCCTGTATTGAGCGTTACGGTGTAGCCATCATAAGTTTTGACGCTTTTGCCTGTATGCACCTGCACGTTCATCTCCTTCAAAAACTTTTCGGCATCTCTGCCTGCCTTTTCGGTCATGCCATTGAGCAGGCGCGGGGCAGCCTCAATTAGATGGATGTCCATCTCTTTGAGATTCAACTCTCTGTAATCTTTTGGAAAGACATGACTACGCAATTCGGACAGTGCGCCCGCAATTTCTACCCCTGTGGGACCGCCGCCTACAATGACAAAGTCGATGTAGCTATTTCTGTTTTCCTCTTCTTCGATAAGCAGTGCCGATTCGAAATTGCTGATAATGCGATTGCGAAGGCGGATAGCATCTTGAATCGTTTTCATGGGAACGGCGTAGGCTTCTACGGGTTTGATGCCGTAAAAATTGGTGTCTGCACCTGTGGCAATGACCAAATAATCGTATTTGACTTTTCCGATAGAAGTCTCGATAAGATTTTCATTCGGATAGACTTTCGAAACTTCACCCAAGCGAAAGTAGAGGTTGCTCTGTGTGCCAAAATTTTTCCGAAAGGGATACACTATCGCCGAAGTTTCCAAGCCCGAAGTGGCTACCTGATAGAGTAGGGGCTGAAAGGTGTGGTGGTTGAATTTATCGAAAAGCACAACTTCGGTGGCGGTATTGCGTAGGCTTTGCGCCAATTTCAAACCTCCGAAGCCACCGCCTACAATGACTACACGCGGGCGTTTTGATTCGGTTATTAAGTTATTCATAGTTTTGTTTTTTATATGATTTTTTCCTAATACCAAAAAATTAAATTTTGTCGGTAGCGTGTGAACCTCCAAAAAGTCCGCTTTTCTTTTTACAACGCTCGATGGAAAGCAGGCGATTTTCTATAATCTTCATATCCAAAGCCTGCCTGATACTTTCCTGATAAGCATCGATGGCTCTGCCATATTGCCCTTCCATTTCATACAAAATACCGTACTCATTGTATAGCGTTACTTTGTTGATGCCGTCGATGGCTTTGGCGCGTTCCAAAAGTTGGCGTAGCTCGTTGAAGCGTTTGAGATTCGAAAGCAGTGCCATGTAGTTGTAATAAGTTGCCAGATATTCGGGTGCGTGTTGGAGTGCCAAGCGGTAGTATTCATCGGCTTGTTGGTAGAGCTGATATTTGATTTCATAGACCCAGCCCAAGTGATTGTAGGCACGCCCAAAGGTAGGGTCTTCGCGCAAGATGCCTTCTAATAGCTGCACCGCTTCGGCAATTTTGCCGTCTTTAATCTTTTGGTCGGCTTGCATAAAAATATCGTGCAGGCGCAAATATTGGTCGTCGAGTGTCATATCGGAAAAAGATTGAAAGAAAAGATAGTTTTGTATGCACAATGGTAAAGGTGGCTTCTCTTTTATAGGTCGAGGTAGCGAAAGAGCAAATCGAGCCTTTCTTGTTCGAGTTCCACTTGTGGCGTTTCCTGAAATTTGGCGATAATGCGATAGCCAAATCGTTCCAGAGTGGCTAAGATATGCGTCAGTTCGTCGGTATTGACTTTGAGAGTGAGCTTGATTTTGTTGGGGTCGTTGTGGTGAATATCGACATAGCTGCTCAAAATTTTGGCGTTGTTTTCCTCTATCAAGCGGCTCACGTGCGCTAAGGAATAATCTACATAGTCCAATGCCAAGACAAAGATGCTGCCCTTGCTTTGTGTGGCGTAGGTACGCGCCAAAGCTGCCACAGTGTCGCGGATTGTGATAACGCCCAAAAAGTGTTTTTGGGCGTTGAGGACAGGCACGATACGCAGTTGGTGGTCGCTGGCAACCTTCAAGACCTCGAAAAAGTGCTGATGCTCGCTGACGAAAATATCGGCAAACTCGGTTTCTACCTCGCTAATAGGAGCTTCGGGATTGTTCATCTCAAAGAGCAGGTCTTCCGTTACCATGCCCTTGTAGAGATGATTTTCCACTACGGGCAGTTGGGTCAGGCGGAAACCGTCCATCCACCCTAAGGCTTTTCTGATGCTATCCTTGCCTTGTAGGGGCGGAATTAGGTCATTGATAAGTTCGGCGGCGGTATTCAGGTGAGGGTCTTGTGTGTGCGTCATGGGTGTGAGAGAAAGTTAGACGAAAAGAGGCAGAATGGGTCAGACTAAGCCGTCAGGCTTTTAGTCGGTAGGGGGTGTTTTTGTAAGAACTTTTCAAAATAGGCATTGAAAATTTCGGGGTGTTCCATCATCGGGGCGTGTCCGCAGCGGTCTATGAAACGCAGTTCGCTATTGGGTAGTAGGCGATTAAATTCATGCGCTACCAAAGGCGGCGTGATGGTATCGTTCAAGCCCCAGACTAATAGGGTAGGAATGTCTATCTGCTGTACCTCTTTTGCCATATTGTGCCGTTGTGCCGAGCGTGCAATGGTTATCATGCGCAGGCATTTGGCGTTGCTATTCGTAATCTCGAAAACGTCATCTACCAATTCTTTGGTCGCCACAGCAGGGTCGTAGAAGGTATAAGCCACTTTTTCCTGAATGTAGTCGTAGCTACCGCGTCGTGGGTAAGAGCCGCCCATGCCATTTTCAAACAAGCCCGAACTGCCTGTTAGTGCCAAGCGATGCACCTGTTTTTTATGTTTGAGGGCGTAAATCAGCCCTACATGTCCGCCCAAAGAGTTGCCCACTAAGGTCAAATCGCGCAAGCCTTTCATCTTGACAAACTCCTCGATGAATGCCACTAAGCCGCCTAAATCAGCCTTGTGAATTGAAATGGTATAAATGGGCATCATCGGAATCAGGACGCGATACGATTTTGAAAAGTGTGCTACCACCTGATTCCAATTGCTCATCGCGCCAAACAAGCCATGCAAGAGCAATAAAACTTCGCCTTCGCCTTCATCAATGTACTCAAAGCCTTTTTCCGACTTGATAGTTAGCTCCATAGTATTTTGCTACTGAATAAGTATAAAGGAAATAAACCTGCTATTTAGGCACAGCCCTAAATAGACCTAACAAACATAACACTTTATTTTAAATGTTCCAAACTTTTGGTAGCACTGCCAAAAATGACGCGCAAAATATCTATTCCACACACTTCACACTACATTTTTCTGTAGCGCAAAGCTCCAGCTTCGCCTTTCCAATTCATACCCACAGGAACTATCAGAGGTGATAAAGTTATTTTCACCTGCTTTATTTTTAATATCATAAAAAGTTTTGCTTTCAATCTCACTGCTGACAAGGCAATGCCTTGTCCCTACGTTTGTAACCCGATTTTTAAAACTGACGGGGCGCATCTTTTTGTGAAATTATTTTTCTGAAAATAGTTTTTATTTCAAATTTTTATGTTAAAAAGTCTAAATTTTTTAAAATTTCGTAACAATGCCTGCTTTCCTGCGTTTAGCAAAGGTACAATATTTGAATCAAAGTCAAAGCAGTATTTTTGTTTTCTCTATTGAAATCTGAATGGCTTTACAAAATGGTAGATTGCTCCTAAAAAAATACAAATTTCACTTTGCCTTTTCGTGTAGGAAGGCATAAATGAAGAAATACAAAAATAATCGTATTTTGATTTTTTCATATAAAAAATGTGCTGTTTTTTTAGTTCTATTATTCATTAAATATACTGTTTATGTCTTACAAATCTACCTCCCAAAGAGGAACACTCTTTCCAACAAGCATTCGTACTCTGATTTTATGCCTATTCTTTATGGGAATGGGACAGGTGCTTTCTGCGCAAACGCGCTTCGTCGACGATGCAATAGGCTCAAATGCCGCCAACGACTGCTCGAATGCAGGCACGCCTTGTGCTACAATTTCACATGCTATTTTGCAGGCAAACAATGGCGACCAGATAGAAGTATCGACAGGTACTTACAATGAAAACCTATTGGTCAATAAAAGCCTAACCTTCTATTCGGTAACTGGTAGTGTTACTATCATTGGCTCGAACATAGCCCCAGGTACAGTAACGATTCAAGCCAGCAATGTTACTTTTGGTCTGCCCACAGGCGGCGGTTTTATCTTTCAGGGCTATGACAACCCTGACCCGGGGGTAGAAAGGGCAGCCGTTTATGTGCAGGGCGCACAGAGCAATCTGACGATTCAAAATTGCACCATACAAGCCGATGGCGAAGCGGCTTTCCTAACCGAATTTGCCAATGCCGTTACAAATCTTACCCTTCGCAACAATACCTTTTCGGGCAAAACCTTTGTAGGCGCAACTCCTGCCGATTGTAACTTTACCAATCAATTCACAACCTTCAACGTGCCGCGCCAGTTGGTTACGATTCCTACGGGCAGCAACATTACTTTTATAGGAAATGTTTTAGTAGGCGAAACAGGGGGCGACAATCCTGCTTGTACCCCCGCAGGGCGTGGGCAGGGCAATACAGGCGTAACGATTGATGCCAATAATGTCCTGATTCAAAACAATCTCTTTGCTGTTACGACACGTGGTTTTGCAACCCAACTTCGCGCTCGTGGTACAAACGTGAGTGTTAGTTGCAACCGCTTTGAAAACACAGGCATGGGTATTGCGACAGGTCATATCTTCTTTGGCAACGCGACTCAATTTGCCAACGCCATGACAGGCGCGACTCCCAACACGCTTGCAGGTGTGGCTTCTGAAAACTCTTTTGAAGATGGCGCATATTTTACTACCAGCACAGGCATTGCTGCCAATGCTGCCCAAGTTGCGGCGATTCCACAAACGCCGATTGCGGTCAATACTACGCCTTTTGCCGCTAACATTACTTACAGTGGCACGATTTTCAACGAAGCCGCCGCCGATGATGGTTCTATTGGCAATACGCTTACCCTAACGGCTGTTTGCCCTATCTTTGCAGGAAATGCAGGTACAAATTTTGTCGGAGCGGGTTGGGCGACGGTTTCAAACCTCCCTGCGGGCTTGACGGCTCAAATCATAAAGGTAAATGACAATACGCTTACTTTTTCTTTGGTAGGAAATGCAAATCCACACACTGCCGCCGCTAATGTCAATAATTTGACGGTGGTTTTCAATAATGCAGCCTTTTCTGGTGGCATTACGGCAGCAACCGTAACGGGTGCTTCGCGTACCGATTTGCAGGTCTTATTTACAGGCACGCCGCCCGCAGGTGGTGGCGGTGGTGGCGGCACTGCTTCCTGCCCTGCCCCAACGAATCTTGTTGCAACGCCACAAAGCAGTAGCAGCATTTTACTTACTTGGGAAAATCAGCCTTCGGTGCTTTCGCATAACATTTATAGAAACAATACGCTTATCGCAAATGTAGATGCGCCCAATGGTAGCTTTTTAGATTCAGGATTAGTAGCCAGTCAGCAGTATTTATATAGAGTAGAGCCACTTTGTAGTGTCCAGAGCAATGTAACGACGGCTTCGGTACGTGGTCAGACCCTACCTGCGCCAATTTTCATCGAGGGCGTGCGCGAGGTCTGTGGCAGTGGGCGTGTGCTTTTGCGTGTATCGGGCAAAACAAATTGGCAGGGCGTTTATCGTTGGTATGAAACGCAAACCGCTACTACGCCTATTTTTGAAAGTGCAGATGGCACTTTCGAAACGCCTATTCTAACAGAAAGCCGCACTTATTACGTAAGTATTTTCGAATTGGGGCTGGAAGGTATCCGTCAGCCGATTGTGGCTTTGGTTAATCCAAGCTATACGGCTCAAATTTTAAACCCTGTGGATTCTACCAATACCCTCTATGTTTGTGGCAATGCAGTGGTCTTGAATGGCGAACCGCAGGCAGGAGCAAGTTATGCTTGGCGTTTGAATGGCTTTATCTTTGGTGGAGCAAACGCGCCTGATTTCGAGGCAAGAAGCAATGGTCTTTACGAGTTTTTGGTCATAAAAGGAAATTGTGTAGTGGCTTCTACGCCTATTCGCGTGCGTTTGAATTTCGCGCCTGCTGCCTCTATCCTAACCGAAAACAATAGAACCGTTTTTTGTAATTCCACTATCCTAACGGCGGCAGCTCCTGCTGAAAATAGCAATCCGCTCTCTTACGCTTGGTTTTTGGAAGGACAACCCATTGGCACAGGGGCGAGCATTGAAGCGACTCTTTCGGGTACATATTCCTTAGAAATTACCGACCAAGTGTTGGGTTGTGTAGGAAGAACAGAACGCCGCATTACCATTATCAGGCTGCCTGAAAGTTTGACTACCGTTGCTTCTGCGTTGGAATTTTGTGAGGGCGAGCGTGTGCAGCTTGGGGTCAATGAAATAGAGGGAGCGCGTTATGCCTGGTTTTACGAAGGCAGACGCTTGCCTTTCAATACGCCTCAAATTGAGGTAACGGAAGGCGGCACTTATTTGGTGACGGTACAAGTTTCGGGTTCGCCTTGTGTGGTTGCTTCCGACCCCATCGAGCTACTGCGCTACAATGCACCGCGCTTGCGCATCTTACAGCAAGGCAATGAATTGGTAGCAGGCATCACGCCTAACCCTTTAAACGGTCAGGTAGAAAGTTGGTCTTGGGAGGTTTTGGATAGAGAGCTTGCCGAATTTATACCCGTATCAGGTTCGCAAAATGTGGAACGCCTCACGCCTGCTTTCAATGCGACTTACCGTTTGAAAGTTTTGTATGGCGAAGGTTGTGAAGCCTTTTCAAATGGACGCACCTTTGTAGCTATCACCACTTCTACCGACGAGGTGGCACAGTTGGGATTGCGTCTTTTCCCGAATCCTACTCAAGAAAAAATCGCGATTCAGGGCAATTTGAAGGAATGGGCAGCCACTTCTGCCGTAGAGGTGCGCCTCTATGATGCACAAGGTAAGTGCGTTTGGGCGGTTGAAAGGCAGATAGAAGGCGATAATTTGTCGCTCGATTTGCCTGCTTTGCCCGTAGGACTCTACAATTTAATTTTGCAGACCCCACATCAGCAAGCCCATAAAACCCTTAGCTTTAAGTTTGTGAAAGAGTAGTTTTTTCGAATTGCTTTTCAAACGCCCTAAAATAGGGTAACTTTCAGCACAATTTTCAGTACAATTTTCGAGGCATCAAAATAGGCGCAAGATAGACTTGCCCTATTTTGATGCTTTTTATTTGGTTAGAAGTGTAGGTTTCAAAATATTATAGCTTTTTTAGCTTGGTCTATAAAAAATCCTAAAACTGTTGGGGCGAGGGTTCGTCTAAAATTCTTACATTTGTCAAAGTCGTCTTGCCGCAAGATTACACATTTGTTTCATTTTCAGCCCAAAAGCTACCCAAATGCCCCAAAAAGGGCAAATTATACCCTTCCAAATTGCTACACAAATTACCTCTTGATTATCAAAATGAGAACAACAAAACCCCCACTGCCTTTTGCCTTGCCCCTTTCCATCAGAGATTGGGTAGGATTGAGTTTGCTCCTCTGTGTCTTTTTTGTTCATAACACTATCAAGGCTCAAATCAATACCTTTCCACACTATCAAAATTTTGATGCCGCCAACGGAGGCTGGACAAGCTCTCTCCCTGATACTTGGCAATGGGGCAATCCTAATAAAGTTTATTTAGACGACGACGCAACAGGGGGCGGAAATTGTTGGGTTACCTATCTGGATTTCAACTACGAAAACAACGCCTTCTGGACATTAGAAACGCCCATTATTGATTTTTCAGCCTTCCCTACGGCGGCTTCGCTGCCCATTTTGGGTTTTGACCATGCCTTTATTACGGCAGGAACGGGAAATTTGGACGGACTCTTTATAGAATATACCACAGATGGCGTTACTTGGTCGTTATTAGATGAACCTACGGCGTTACAATGGTACAATGATGCCGCCAACGACTGGTGGGACGGCACTTCTACTGCCGTTTTGGGAGCAAAATGGAATACTTCTCTCACTTCGCTGCCTGCGGCTTTGGCAGGACAGGCGACGGTGCGCTTTCGCTTCGTACTGCAAAGCAATGCTTTTACCAACAACGAAGGTTGGGCAATAGATAATTTCTCGCTCACCCAAGAACCTGATGCCGCCATTACACAGATTGTCAGTGTGGCTTCGGGCGTATATGTAGATTTGACCAATAGCGAAACCATTTCTATTACGATTCAAAATCAGGGCGGCGGTGTGCTAACAGACCCTACCGTTTCTTATACCCTTTCAGGCGTAAATCAGACCGTAACCATTACCGAAACGATTGCAGGACTTTCTCTCAATCCTTTGGAAACACATACCTACAATTTTACTGCGCCTGCCAATATGATTTTTTTGGGCGACTACCTCTTGCAAGTTAGTATAGACCCTACTGCGAATGAGCAGAATTTAAATAACAATTCCCTAACGGCAAATATTACGCACTTCAATTATGATGTAAATGCAAATTGCGACCAAACCCTCTCTTTCGCCTATTACGATTGGGACGACGGCACGCTGCAAGGCTGGGTAGCAGACCCCATACCTGCCACTGTAATCATAGGCGACGGCTGGGAAGTTGCTACGCCGCTTTTCCCAGCAACTGTTACGGCAAGTTCGCCACCTTTTGCCTTAGTAACCAACGGAGATGGCGACTTTGCACGCCTCAATAATGGCACTTCGCGCGTAACTTCGCCTACCTATGACCTTTCTACTTATACTTCTGACCCCGATTTTCGCTTTAAATTGCTTGTGGCAAGCAATAATTTTGATGTCATGTGGGTAGAATATTCTTTCGACAATGGCACCACTTGGCAGTATTTAGACCAAATTCCACTTAGCACCAACTGGTACAATCAGGCAGCCTCCACTGTCGGAAACAACCTGACAGGTGGCTTAACTGCCAATACCGACCACCCCGGCGGCGTTGTTCCGCCCCTTTCTTGGGGAGGGGGAGATGGCGGCGGCGGCTTGGGCTACCCCACATGGACGGACGTTTCGCGCCCTCTTATCGGTTTTGCAGGGCAGGCGCAGGTAAAATTGCGCTTTGTTTTCTTCTCTACCTCGACCGTAGAAGGTGCAGGTTGGGCGATTGATGATGCCGTTATCGGTTGTATGAGTGCAGACGTGCCTACTATTAATTTCACCGCTACGCCGCAGTGTGAGGGCGTATTGCTGGATTGGACTGTTACAAATGCAGCCACAGCGACGGCTTTTTCCGTCCAAAGAACGGAAGATTTGACAGGCGCGACAGGTTGGATAGAAATTGCGCACACCCCTACCAACGTGTTTAGTTTTTTAGACCTTTCGGCACAACCAGATATTACCTACCGCTACCGCATTGTTTTTGAATATGCCGATGGCATGTATGATGTTTCTACGCCGCTCAATGTTACAGTAACCAATCCGCCTCTTGATTTGGGGGCAGATGTCGTGGCTTGCGACGAGCATAATTTACAAGCCCCTGCGGGCTTTGCCATTTATGAGTGGCGAAAAGGAGCAGACTTGCTGCCCAATAATACGCGAAACCTGACCGTAACCGAAACAGGAACTTATAGTGTGCGTGTGGAAACGGCACAAGGTTGCGAACAAACCGACGAAATTTACATCGAAATCAATCCTACGCCGACTTTGGATTTGGGTGCAGATATAGAGGCTTGTATCGATGACGCGCCCATTACGCTGACTGCCCCGACGGGTTTTGCTTCTTACCAGTGGCGCAGAAATGGCTCTTTGGTGGCAGGTCAGAATGGCAATACGTTGGAGGTTTCTCAATCGGGCTTGTATCGCCTGACCATTGAATCTGACGCAGGTTGTAGCACCTTCGACGAGGTACAGGTTACAATCAATGACCCTAATGTGGATTTGGGTGCAGATGTTTTCTCCTGTGTAGATGTTACGCTTACCGTTCCTTCTACTTTTGCTACCTATACTTGGACGCTGCCCGACGGCACGACGGTAACAGATGTTAATAGCATAACTGCCACAGAATCAGGCTTGTATAGTCTAACCGTTACCACCAACGGGGGCTGTAGCTCCTCCGACGAGGTCAATATAGATATTTCACAAACCACAACAGAAATTAGTCCGAATACCGAACAAAATATCTGCCCTGGTCAAGAAATTACCTTTACCGCCACAGGAAACGCCGATACGTATAGCTTCCGCAGAAATGGCATCGAGATTGGCACAGGCACAACTCTGACTTTCGCGCCTTGGGACGACGACGAAATTTGGGTAGTCGGAACGGTTACTGCCACAGGTTGTATTGCCGTTAGTGAGAAAGTTAAAATCAATCACTATGCTGTTCCTACGGTTGATATCGGCGTAGATAGGTTTAAATGTGTAGGCGATACGGCAATTATCGTCGCGACGATGCCCGAACCTACTAATTTTATCTATGATTGGCGCAAATATGATTTTGATAATGATATTTGGGCGCAAGTAGGAAATGGCAACGATACCCTTTTTGCCTTAGATACAGGTTGGTATAAAGTTCGTTTGCAGAATGTTACAACAGGTTGCGAAGGCTTTTCTAATGCCATTTTCCTCTACGATTACGACACTTTAAAAGTGGATATTGGTAAGGATAGATATGTTTGCGACCCTTCCGATTTGCCTTTCCGCTTAGTGGCTGCCGACCTTTCGCACCCCAATAGCGTCGTCTATGAATGGTATGAAACGGGCGATAATACCATTTTGGGTACAGATTCTACCTATGATGTGCCACAAGAAGGCTTCTATTCCGTCATTGTCAAAGACCTTTTGCGCGGCTGCGAAGTGCGCGATACCGTCCGAATCCAACTCAAACCCGACCCTGATTTTGAGATTATCGGACATGATGATTTTCTTTGTGGTGAAAAAGATACTTTGTATTTGGAAGTTACCAATATTGAAAACTACCTTATCGCTTGGAACGGCGTGGGCGTAGAAACGGTAGCGGCTAATGGTTTGAGTGCGATTGTCAACCGCAGCGGCACTTATACAGTTACGGTTACGGATACTACTTTTGGTACAATTTGTAGTACAAGTAAAAGTGTAGATGTAAATGTAAAGCCTAAAATTATTTTAGACCTTGAAGATGATGAAATTGTCGCCTGTCAAACCGATACGCTTCGTTTTGATGCCTTCAATTTCACCCATGAGCCTGACTATGAATACCTTTGGCGAAATTTAGCCACAGCAGAAGTGGTATCTGATAATTCAAACGTTGAAATTGTTTTTGAAGATAGCTACACGCCCACACGCTTCGAAATTCAGGTTACCGACGCGGCAGGTTGTCAGGTGCGCGATACAATTACCGTCCGTTTCGAGCGGCAGTCGCAAGTGGAAATTTTGGAAACTTATGCCCAAGCTGCTTGTGCAGGCGAAACCATCAACCTAACAGCACAGGGCGCGGATACCTACACGTGGTCGGCTTCTTATGGCAGCATTTCAGGCACAGGCGCAAATGCAACTTTCTCTTCTGATAGTGCAGGAATATTTCAAATTATTGTCAAAGGTGGCTTCCCAACAGGTTGTCCTGAAAGCAGCGATACCGTTTCGGTCAGAATTTTAAACAATCCTACTTTAAATTTGCCTACTGAAATTGTACTTTGCGAGTCGGATAGTGTTACTTTATCTGCCTTTTTGCCTACCCATCAGCCCCGTTATCAATACGAGTGGCGTGATGCAGCAGGCAGTTTGTTGTCGGATAGCGTTGTTTATACCTTCTCTTTTGATAAATTAGCCGAACCAACTTATGAACCACAGAGCTATCAAGTGCGCGTCTTTGACGAGGTCTTGGGAGCTACTTGTGAGGCAATTTCGGAAATAACAGTGCGCTTTACCCGCCAATCGCAGGTAGAAATTGTCGCCTTAGATACGGTAACTTGTATCGGCGATAGTATCGTTTTGCAGGCACAAGGCGGCGATAGTTTCGCTTGGTATGAGCGAAATGGTTTGGTAGATAGTTTGATTTCTACTCAAAATTCTGTAACGGTAAGTCGTTCAAAAGCAGGGCTTTACCCCTACATTTTGCGCGGCACTTACGAGGGCAGCGTTTGCGATAGTACAGAAAGTATAATATGGTTGGAATTTGTTGCGCCCCCTGTGGTGAGCCTCAATCAGCCCGATACGGTCAGCATTTGCACCACCGATAGCCTGCTGCTTATTGCCAGCGGTGCGGTGCGTTATGAGTGGCTGCACGCGCCCAATCTTGCCAATGACAGCCTGACGGTCAGACCCAACGACACGACGCTTTATGTCGTAAAAGGTTACAATGAAACAGGTTGTTTTAGTTATGATAGTGTGGTAGTTTTGGTACAACCCAAAGTAGAGTTGGGCGAGCCACGCGAATATTGCGAAGGCGAGCGCGATACCTTGCGCGTATTGCGTCCGCAGGGAGCAGAATTTTTGTGGAGTACAGGTGAAAGGGGCGATAGCTTGGTTATTTTCCGAAGCGGCACTTATATCCTAACCGTAAGCATTGGCGAGTGTAGCTATCGCGATACCTTAGAAGTTCGTTATAGAAATTTACCCAGATTATCGTTAAAAGACACAACTTTGTGCTTTGAAGATAGCCTCTATGGGCAGCGCGTAAGCTATCAATATGGCGTTTCGGTGCTAAATTACGATAGCACAGCCACTTATGCCTATGTGTGGCAAGATGCAGAAGGGAATATCATCAGCACCGATTCGCTGGTCGAAATTGGGCAGGGCGGCGCGTATCAAGTCAGTGTAACCGCCACTTACGACAAGGGTTGTGCCGCACAAACGGCAATGCTTATCGAGGAAGTGTGTCCGCCGACGCTTTACATTCCCGATGCCTTCTCACCCAACGCCGATGGTTTGAATGATGAATGGAAAATCTTTGGCTCTTATTGGTCTAATATGCGAATTAGAGTCTATAACGCTTGGGGGCAATTAGTTTGGTATGCCAACTATCGCGACGACAAAGACAGCGTAAAATGGTGGGACGGCACGCACAACGGAAAACACGTTCCAACAGGCGTTTATCTCTACGAGCTGACTTTCACACCCAAAAATGCACCCAGTAGAACACTTGTTAGGTCAGGGAAAGTTTCTATTGTAAAGTAAAAGCTAAGACAAAGACAACAACAAACCCATAAAGCGAAAACTTTATGGGTTTTGTTTTTAATAAATTTTCTACCAAATGGGCAGAAGGAAAATTCTACCCTATCGAGCCGCTTTTGCCTACATAAAATAGCTTCTGCAATAGCTCTCGAATCTCACTTGTTTTTTTGCACAAGACTTGTTTTTTCTATAACTTGCTATGATTTGAAGCGCAAAGCAAAAAGCTATATTTCTGTTTCCCACTCTCGAATATAGCCACTTGTATTCAAGTTTTTTTTAATTCAAACATGTTTTTACTTTGTAACAAAAAAATATTTCATCTAAAAGACTATGAAAAAAGCAAATCGTTGGATAGCCTTAGGCGCGATTTTGGGAGCTTTGGCAGTGGCTATAGGGGCTTTTGGCGCACACGCCCTTAAAGACCTTTTGGCACAAACAGGCAGAACCGCTACTTTCGAAACGGCAAGTCGTTATCATTTCTATCACGCGCTTGCGCTCATTGGCTTGGGACTTTCGCATTTTCACTTTCAGAATCGCTACAACGAGATAGCGGGCGGTCTTTTTTTAGTAGGGATTGCGATTTTTTCAGGCTCACTCTACCTACTTTGCTTAACGGGAATTACTTGGTTAGGGGCAATTACGCCCATTGGTGGCGTAGCCCTGATTGTGGCTTGGGTTTTATGGGGGATTGGGTTTCTTTCTAAAAAATGAAGAGGAAGCCAAATTCTTCATTTGGTAGGATAGTATTTTTTATTTATTTTTGTATTGGTTGGAATCTATTGAAGTTGTCCTCACAACTGCTCTTCTTAATCCAAACCCACAACCACAAATAAAAAAAGATGCCTTTAAATTGGAACGAAATAAAAGACCGCGCCCTGAAATTTTCGAAAGAATGGGCAAGCACTTCAAATGAAGAAGCAGAGGCAAAACCTTTTTTAGATGCTTTTTTTGAAGTGTTTGGAATTTCACGCCGAAAAATTGGCACTTTCGAATACAGAGTCAAAAAATTAGACGACGGAAGTGGCTATATAGACATGCTCTGGAAGGGAACTATTTTGGTAGAAATGAAAAGTAGGGGCAAAAATCTCGACAAAGCCTTCGAACAAGCCAAAGCATATACGCACGGACTCAAAGAACACGAGCTGCCCAAATATATTTTGGTCTGCGACTTCGAGCGGTTTCGTTTGTACGATGTCGAAGAAAGTACCACAGTTGAATTTAATTTGAATAATTTAGTTAAAAATGTGCATCATTTTACCTATTTATTAGGCTATCAAAAAAAGATTTACAAAGAGCAAGACCCTGCCAACATCAAAGCTGCCGAGTCGATGGGCAAGCTACACGACCGCTTAGAGGAGATTGGCTATACAGGACATCCGTTAGAAGTGTATTTAGTGCGAATTTTATTTTTACTATTTGCCGAAGATACCAATATTTTTAATAAACAACTATTTCAAGAATATATTGAACAGCGTACTAATGTTGATGGAAGCGACCTTGCAGCCAAATTGCAGGAGCTTTTTCAGGTACTCAATACGCCCAAAGCGCAACGTTTTAAAAATATTGACGAACAACTCAACGAATTTCCGTATGTAAATGGAAAACTTTTTGAAGAAGTTTTGCCTGTAGCAAGTTTTGATAGCAAGATGCGGCAGGCACTTTTGGAGTGTTGTTATATCGATTGGAGCAAAATTTCTCCTGCTATTTTTGGCTCTATGTTTCAAAGTGTCATGAATCCGAAGGAACGCCGCAACTTGGGAGCGCATTATACCAGCGAAACAAACATTTTAAAACTTATCAAACCACTTTTTTTAGATGAACTTTGGAAAGAATTTGAAACTATAAAAGATAATAAAAATAAGCTAACTGATTTCCACAAAAAATTAAGTAGCCTAAAATTTCTCGACCCTGCCTGCGGTTGTGGCAATTTCTTGGTGGTTACTTATCGCGAATTGCGCCTATTAGAATTAGAGGTAATTCGTTTTTTGAATAAAAAAGGACAAGGTTTTTTAAATGTGAATCAGGCAGTTTGGGTAGATGTAGACCAATTTTACGGCATAGAGTACGAGGATTTTCCCGCACAAATCGCACAGGTAGCCATGTGGCTCATCGACCACCAAATGAACATGAGGGTAAGCCTCGAATTTGGACAATATTTTGTGCGCCTACCTTTACAAAAGGCGGCTAAAATTGTGCAGGCAGACGCATTAGAAACGGATTGGGAATCGATTGTTTCTAAAAAAGAACTTTCCTATCTTATCGGCAATCCTCCTTTTATTGGTTCTAAACTCATGACACAATTTCAGCGCGACCAAATCACAAAAGGATTTGAAAATAGAGTGGGCAGTGGCGTTTTGGATTATGTAACAGGTTGGTATGTAAAAGCTGCGAAATATATTCAAAAAACAACTATAAAAGTTGCCTTTGTTTCTACTAATTCTATTGTGCAGGGCGAACAAACTGCCATTCTTTGGGGCTATTTGATGAAAAAATACGGCATCAAAATTCATTTTGCGCATCGTACTTTCAAATGGAGCAATGAGGCAAAGGGAAATGCCGCCGTTTATTGTATCATTGTCGGTTTTGCGGCTTTTGATACTGAAAACAAACGCCTTTTTGACTACGAAGACATCAGAGGTGAGGCGCATGAAATTAAGGCAAAAAATATCAATCCTTATCTAATTGATGCCAAAGATATTGTAATTGAAAAAAGACGAGAACCAATTTGTGAAGTTCCTAAGATAGTTTTTGGTAATATGCCCAATGATGGGGGACATTTACTTTTTACAGACGACGAAAAAGAGGCATTTTTAAAAAAAGAACCCAGAGCCGAAAAATACATCAAACCCATGCTTTCCGCTTATGAATTTTTAAATGGAGAAAAGAGGTGGTGTCTGTGGCTTGTTGGCATTGAGCCAGATGTGCTAAAATCTATGCCCGAAGTTATGAAAAGGATAAATGCTGTAAAAGAATATAGACTAAAAAGTACAAGAGAAGCAACAAAAAAATTGGCAAAAGTGCCTGCTTTATTCGGAGAAATAAGACAACCTTCCAGCAAATATATTCTTATACCAAGAGTTAGTTCTGAAAATCGTACTTATATTCCAATGGGTTTTTTTGATGATTCAATTATTGTAAGCGATACTTGTTTATCTGTAAATAGTAGTGCTACTCTTTATCATTTTGGCATTTTACAATCCTCCATGCACATGGCGTGGGTAAAAAATGTTTGTGGCAGGCTAAAAAGCGATTTTCGTTATTCCAATGAAATTGTTTATAATAACTTTCCTTGGGCAGAAAATCCTACCGAAAAGCAAATAAAAGCCATTGAAAAAGCGGCTCAAAAGGTCTTAGATGCCCGTCAGAAGTTTCCCAATAGCAGTCTTGCCGCCCTTTACGACCCTTTGGTGATGCCGCCTGCCTTAGTGAAAGCCCATGCGGAATTAGATAAAGCCGTCGATTTGGCATACCGTCCGCAGCCCTTTACGAGCGAAGCGAATCGCATGGAGTTCTTGTTTGGACTTTATGAAAAATATACTGCCGATTTATTTACAAAAGAAAAAACCAAAAAGCGGAAAAAGTAAAAAATTGCTTGTCTTTGTCCCCTTTCTTTCTCATAAATAGACACAAAAAATCTAAAAATTATCTTGTAATCTATAAAAATCTTACTATAAAAAGTATGAAAGTGGCTCAAAAAATATGGCAAGATTTGCTTTCACTTTTCTATCCCGACCTTTGCTTGGCTTGCAAAGAGGTTTTGGTAGGGAATGAAAATTGCATTTGTACGAATTGTTTGTATGAACTGCCTAAGACCGACTACCATCGAATCCCCCAACAGAACGAGGTTTGTACTAAATTTTGGGGCAAAGTGCCGATTCATTATGGCTTGGCGTATCTCTTTTTTAGGAAAAGTACGGCGGTTCAGCAGCTTATGTTCGCGCTCAAATATCAGGGGCAGGCTGATGTGGGCTTGTTTTTGGGCGAACTTTTCGGGCGCGAACTCTACAAGGCAGGTTTTACGCAGCAGGGCGAGTATGGCACTTTCGACGCTATCCTCCCCATTCCGCTGCACCCGCGCAAGGAAGCGAAGCGCGGCTACAACCAAAGTGCTTATTTTGCACAGGGGCTTTCGGCAGGTTTGCAGGTAGCGGTGCGCGCGGATATTTTGGTTCGCAAAATCGAAACCCAGACCCAAACACAGAAAGACCGTTTGCAGCGTTTTGAAAATATGAAAAGCGTCTTTGCGATTGAAAATAGGGAAAGTATCGTGGGAAAGCACCTCCTTTTGGTCGATGATGTCATCACCACAGGCGCAACGCTCGAATCTGCCCTGCATTTGCTTTTAGAAAATGGCGCAGCCAAAGTAAGTGTAGGCGCGATTGCGGTAGCGGCACGATAGCGGAATAGATAGAATAGGTAGGTAGGGTATGTAAAGAAAAGCCGATTTTCTTTACACGTCCTGCCTGATATGTAAAGAAAAGCCGATTTTTTTTACACGTCCTTTTGAGCAGACACACAAAGCGGCTATTTTATAGGTAGATTTTCGCCCTCTTTGCCAAGAAATAAGTCAAAAAGCGGCTGATTGATGTAATAGTTGCTTTTTTCTATTTTTACTTTTCTCAATAAACCGTCTTTTGTCAAAACGTTCAGATATTTTGTAGCCGTAGGGCGTGACACACTTAAATCTTTTTCTATGAACTCTACTTTGGTATAGGGGTGCTTAAAAAGGTTGTTTAGTAAATCTTGACTATAAAATTTGTGTTTGTTTCTAATTTTATGTTTATAGTCTTGCATTAGATTTTTTATTTTTTGTATTAAAATAATAGTTTCCTGTGCAGTTTCCTCTACGCCATCGAGCATAAAAAGTATCCAATCTTCCCAATCGTTGGTGTCTCTTACTGCTTGTAGTTTCTGATAGTAAGCCTGTTTGTTTCGGATAATATAACGACTCAAATATAAAATAGGTAAATCGAGCAGGTTTTGCAAAATCAGATACAAAATATTGATAATCCGCCCTGTACGTCCGTTGCCGTCATAGAAAGGGTGAATACTCTCAAATTGAAAATGAATAATTGCCATCTTTACCAAAGGGTCAAGGTCTGAAAGTTCAGGGTCATTGATAAACTTTTCTAAGTTCGTCATTAAATTACTAATTGTATCAAAATCTTGTGGAGGCGTGTAAATTACCTCCCCTGTTTGGGCATTTTTGAGTGTCGTCCCTGCTTGCCGTCTGAAACCTGCTTTATTTTGTTCTAAAATTTCTTGAATTTGGATAATGTGATTTGCCGTTAGTAAGCCTTTTTGCTGCACAATTTCAAAACCCTTTTTGAGCGCGTTTGCATAGTTTTGTACCTCTTTGGTGGCTAATGAACTAACTAAGTTCTCGAAAATATCTGCCTTAAAAAGTTCGTCGTGTGTAGTGATGATATTTTCTACTGCCGAACTATCTTTTGCCTCTTGTAAAACAAGCGTGTTTATCAGAATTGCCTCGTTGGGAATTGTCTTGGCGATACTTTTGAGTTCTGCCAACGCCCTACCAGCCAAGGTTGTTTTCTTCAAAACAACTTTCGTTTCTACCTCAAAAGAAAAGGGTAATACTTGAATTTCGTACATTTTCTTAGCCTCAACGCTTTTCAGCAGCAAGCGTCTGTTTGTCAAATGGTTATACTTTTTAGTAGCACTATTTTTTAGTGATGAAATAGGCTAAATATTGGATTGCTATTTATTTAGCCTTCAAAAGGGCGCAGAGTGGATGTAGACTGGGCGTTTCTACTCTTTTTTTAAGCCAAAACCCTAAGTCTTTTGCAAAGAGCTTAGGGTTCGAAGTTGCTTCGTTTGTGGTCTTATCGCTTACTGCACCGAAGTTTCGATATAATCGCGATACTCAATCGTGCGTTGCGTAGGGTCGCTATGAGCTAAGTCGAGCATGCCAAACCCTTGTTGGGTAAATTCGCCCAAACCCGAAAAGAAGATAAAACGCTGCACTTCGGGCGCAGCATAGAGTACGAAGGGGAAGGTATAGCCACGCACTTCGGCTTGTTTGCCGTCGTCGGAAACGGAATAGATGCGGGCAAATTTTTTGTCTGATTGTTGAACGCGGTCTAAATAGCGGCGGTCTGGCACTACTTGGAAGCGATAAAATTCCGCAATTTGGGCAGGAGTGAAATAGCCCGAACCCTCCATGCGCGTCATCGTAGATTCGTAGAGTAGGTCGGAAAATTTGTCGGTAGTAGGCAAAATAAATTCCTTCAAATCGCGATACACATTAAAACCTGCAATTACCAACGGCGCGATACAGACAAATTTCATCATTTCGCTAAATTCAGGCATTACCTCTTCCTCTACACTTTCAGGTTCTAATTCCAACTCGCCGACCTGCCAAAGGGGTTGCGAAAAAATCTTGCGCAGTAGGTGGTTGCCCAATTCGCGCTCGATGGTAGAAAAGACAAGCGTAACACGACGTGAGCAGTAGTGTAGCCCCTTGCGGCTAATGCGCGTTTGTCCTTTTAGCCCTGAAAAATTATACAATAACTTGGTATTTTCCACAGCCCTTGCCGAAACGTAATCATCTAAGAGTGTCTCGATAAGGTCGGAAAAAAGGTATTGGTGGTA
The DNA here is from genome assembly GCF_000422585.1 of Hugenholtzia roseola DSM 9546. Classification (NCBI taxonomy): domain Bacteria; kingdom Pseudomonadati; phylum Bacteroidota; class Cytophagia; order Cytophagales; family Bernardetiaceae; genus Hugenholtzia; species Hugenholtzia roseola. The sequence continues at coordinate 43,365 of NZ_AUGI01000038.1, read as the reverse complement.
GAAAGGCAACGCGCCGCCGCGGTTGCGCAATCCAAAGATAATACGTACTCTCATTTGCTTATAGATTTAAAAATTAAGTTGCGAATAAAAAGACAAGGTTAGAACGATACAACTTCAAAAAAGCTGTAAGGTTGGGTATGCGATAAAAGTTTGTCGAGCGACTCTAAAATTAGTGTTTATGAACGGTATCGGCAAGAAGATAGGTAGTTTTTCAAATACAAATCTTTCCAACTATTTACAAAAAAACTACACGCTGTTTTGCAAACGATTCATAATCGCTATGCTTTTCCAAACTTCTACAAAAATTTGAAATTTTAAACCAAGATAACGTCAGGACTGAAATTGCGCCCATACGTCTTCACTTAGTTTTTGGGTCAGGGTTTCTACAAAGTAGCTCCCTGCTAAGGGCGCATTGACTTTGTCAAAATAGGCTTCTTCGGTTAGAATTAGCGACACATTTCGCGCCATGCGTTGCGCTAAGGCGTGTCCCGCAGGGGTAGGTGGGGCAAAGGGCAAGACTGAAAGCGAGTCGCAACCGCCCAAGATGGCAGACATGGCTTGCGTCGTGTTGCGTATCAAATTGGTGTGCGTATCCGCTTCTTGCGCCCAGAGGCGTGTGTAGGTATGGATTCGAATGGCTTTTGCCACTTCTGCCAATGGCTTCGCGCTTGTTTGAGCGGCAATAAAGGCGGCTAATTTGCGTAGGCTCATCTGAATGGCTATCGCCAAAAAGTAATTGTCTATTTGTGGCAAAGAAAAACCTACCTGTGTGAAAGAAAACGGTTCTTTTTCAAGCACTTGCAAAAGTTGCGTATATTTTTTCAGAGCCTTAGCAAGGGCTACATTCCACGCTTGCGTTTCCTCAATTTCTATCATAAAACACTGAAAATGAGGCATTTTTGCAAAAATATTGCGGCTTAGGGAACTGTCTAAATTGGCTTCTTCGCCTGCTGCCTTGCAAAAGCCTACAATTTGGGGCAATGTTTCGGCATCTTGGCTCTGGTGCAAGTAGGTGGCGTATGCTTCTAAAAAGTCTTTTTTATCCAAATTATTTTCTAAAACAAAACTAATTTGGCAATAAGGCAATAAAATATTTTCTAATAGGCTTTCAAAGAATGAAACCGAAACAGAGGGTAGTGAAATTCCGAACAAAATACCATCTGCCCCACTATTGAGTTGGGAAAGGGCTTCTTTGTTGGCTGCAACGGGGTCGCCTACTTCCAAATAGGGCAGATTCTGCCAATGGCGTGCCTTCCCTTGTTCGGGGGCGGCAGCATAGTAGGGGTTGGGGCTAAATTTTGTGGTAGTGCGGTCGTAATAGGCTTCTATTTCCACTTTCGGGACGATTTCCCAAGTTAAAAGCTCTTGATAGGAAAGATTTTTGAGTTCTTTTTCTGCAAGCGCACGCCAAGTTTTTTTGTCCGTAGGGGCAAAGTCTGAAAAAATGCCGTTTGTATCCATATCAAAATTAAAAATTCTAAGCCAAGAATGAAAAAAACGAAAGGGGGGAGTTTTCGTTTGAAAGAAGGGGGGACGTTTTATGATGCAAAGTTACGAAAGAACTTCGGGTTAAAATAGTATATCTTGACTTTTGCACCTCATTTGTTAGTTTTTGGGCAATTTTTACCAAAAAAAGAAGCAGGCAGGGCTTTTGTTTTTTTAAGAAAAGGCGATAAGTTATTGAAAATGAGTGTGTTATGGCTTTTAAAACGCATCTCGCTCGCCTGCGGCTACAAAATTTTCTTTTGAAAACAGTGTTAGATTTGGGCTTAAAAGCGTATTTTTTTGAAGTATCTTATCTTTTTTCAATCATTTCGCCCGTCAGAGGTCGGCAAGTTCATAAAAAAGGCTTCACTAAAAAGACCTCATAAAAAAGACCCTAAGTGAGTTTTTCTCTTAGGGTCTTCTTTCAAAAATAGGAATTTGTTTGTCCTACAAATTCAATTCCTACAATTTAACCTTGATTTTTTCGGAATAGTATTCCTTTTCGTCGCGCTTGGTGCGAAACTGTACGTGCAGTTCCTTGCCGTCTAAGGGACGCTCAAAGGTGCTTAGAACATCATAGACTTCCCACTTATCGGCTTTCATTTCGGCACTGTTGGAGATTTGTACTTCGGTAGCACCTGCTGCATAGAGGCGAATTTCAGCGGTTTTCTTGTCATTTTTCTTAGGACTAACCGAAGAGCCTATCGCCAAAGGCGGAATGGTGCTGTCTTGTTCTTCTAATTGGCTATAAGAGTACATTATCAAGTTGAAGACCGTAGATTGATTGGCAGTGCGGAGTTGCTCGTCGTTTTCTACCATCTTCATGTACTTCAAATAGGTATCCACTGCCTCTGTATGTCTGCCCAAAATTTGATAGACATCACCCAACGTTGCCGTAATGCTGGCAGCGGCTACGCCTTCGCCTGCGGCTTCAATCGTTTGGAGTGCCAATTCTTCGGCTTCGGTATAATTTCCCAACTTCAAACTAAGTTGAATCATCAAATTAACGCCATCTAAATGAGCAGCCGAATTAAGTCCGTCGCTTTTGATTGTACCATCAGTATAATTTTGATAGTATTCTTGCGCTTTTTCGTAGTCGTACTCACGCTCATAGTGTTCGCCTAATAAGCGCAGGTAGGGCAAATTGCCTGCCTTTGCCTTGCTCATGACCTCGTCTAAACTGCTCAATACCACTTTTTCGAAAAAGATTTCGTCGTCGTAGCGTTCGCCTTCTTGTAGGCTGATGATGTCGGCATCAAGGGGTAGAGGTTCGAAGGCAAGTGTAAAATAGCGCACGCTCATCATCTCGCACTTGATAGTGCCAAAGGGCGATTCCTTGTCGGTAGCCCCTTTGAGTGCATAGGGCTTGCCCTGATAGATGATTTTGAAGGCTTGATAGGTGTTGGGCTGGTGTAAGGTGTATTCCAAACCCTCGAAGCAGCTAAATTCGAAGCTAATATGCGTCGCTTCGGGCAGCAATTCGACGCTTTGCACCACCAAATGCTCGCTATTGGTTTTCGAAACTAAGGGATTTTGAATGGTTTTGCCTTGTGCCAAAAGCGAAAAAGGAAAAAGCAAGAGGCTGGCGAAGGTGTAGCATAGAAGAAAAGCGTATTTCATAAGTGCTTCTACTTTTGGGGATAGTGATAAAAAAGGTGTGAAACAAGTTGTATAGAAAAGATAACGAAAATGCAAATTAGGTTTGTGAGTTTCTAAGCCCTGTGCATATTTTTACTTGCAAGAACAAGACCACAAAAAAGGGCTTGCCTTCTTGTCAAAAGGGAAAGACTCCCTTTCCCTTGCCAAATTTATGCAAATTTTATCGAAAAAAGCATAAGCCTTTCGCCTTACACACTTTTTTTTGCGTAAAAAACCAACGCAAGCTCTCTCTGTTCCGTTAAAATGCGATTAAACAACTTTATCTAACAAAAAAGGTTCTGAAAAAAGTAAAAAAAGACGATTGCTTTTTCCTAAAAAAGAAAAAAGCGAGCGCGGATTTTGCCGCTTCGCTTTTCAAAAAAAAGAGGAAATTGATGAGCCTGCCTTGCCCTTATTTGACAAGTTCCAAAATTTTGCTTTGCATCACCTCCAAATCGTCGCCTTGTAGCATTACTTCGCCTTCGGGATTGATGAGCAAAAAGTAAGGAATTTCATCTACGCCATAGCCCAATACGGCGGCATTGTCCCAACCTTTTAGGTCGGTGGCGTGCAACCAATCCAACTGGTCTGTTAGGATAGCTTCGCGCCATTTTACGGCAGACTTATCTAAGGATACTGATAAAAAGGCGATATTTTTTGCCTTTATTTTTTGGTGCAACGCTACTTTTTTGGCGTTTTCGGCGCGGCTTGGCGTATCCCAAGATGCCCAAAAATCTAATAAAACCCATTTGCCTTTCAAATCGCTTAGGGCGATAGTCTTGCCTTCTTCCGAAGAGGGAAGGCGGAAATCGGGTGCGGGACTTTGATTTTTTACCTGACTAAGCTCGCTTTCTTTCCAGTGCATAAAGCCGAAAACAAGCAAGGCAATCGCCATAATAGGCAATACAATGAACGAAATTTTCATTATTTTGATGATGCTCCTCGCATCACGTTAGTAGGAAAGAGAAATAAGACAAGAAGTGAAATAAAACAAGAAGCAGGGACAGGACAATGAAAGAAGCACGAAAATATTTCGAAAATATTTTAAAATCCTATCAAAATAATAGGCTTCGTCTTTTATCAAATATTTTCAATCTTAGTTGTATTTTAAAAGGCGGAAGTTTCAATCTTGTATGTTTGGCACTGCCATAAAGCCTGCCCAAATGCCTGCCCAAATGAAAGAATAAGCCGCAAAGGTATTGTTTTTACAAACTCAAAAAAGTGAAATTTCGATTTTTTTATTACATCTGTCGTTTTTCAAAGCGATTTTGGGGTAGTAAGACACAAAAACGCCCTTTCTTTGTGTGCCTACAAAGGCGTTGTTACAACGATAAAAGCCTTAAATACACCCCACCCCAAACCCCAGTAATGTTAAGTTCTGTAAAAAAACTTGTTTTATCAAATTTGACACAAAATAAAATTTGGACTTAAACCCTAAGGGTCTTCAAGACCCTTAGGGTTTGGGGCATAGGGCAAGGCAATGCCTTGTCCCTACATTTGAACCTGATTTTTAGAATTTAACATTACTGCCCCATAGGGCGGGGCTTTTATGCGGTATCATTTTTTTGCATTTATGCAAAAAAATGATTTGGTTTTCGAACCCTCCCCTATGGGGGGAGGGCAGGGTGGGGGTTCAGTAGGTTTGCGCGAAGCACAAAACCCCGTTTTTTGACCTTCTGACTGTTGTAACAACGCCCTCTACAAAGAAAGAGCGTTTAGTTTTTCTATCCTTTTCTATTGTTTATATTTTTAGACTTAAAGCAAATCTTTTTGTGTCCCTTCTAAATGTGCCAACATTTGTTTGAATACCTGCTCTTTCAGGGCGGGCAGGTCGCTATTGCTAAGTCCTTGCGTAGAAATGGGAGGCAAAAATTCTACTTCTATCCAATTCGGTTTCAAACGCCAACTGTTTTTGGGCAGCATCTGGCGCGTATTTTTGATGACCATAGGCGCAATGGGTCTTTGTGTTTCTATTGCCAAAAGAAAAGCTCCGTCTTGAAAGCGCAGCAAAGGGTGTTCACTGTTGTTCATCGTGCCTTCGGGAAAGATAAGTACGTGAATACCCTTCTGCAATTTCTTTTTGATTTGTTGGAGGCTGTGCAAACGGCTTCGCAGGCTACTTCTATCTACTGTAATGCCAATATATTTAAAAATAAAACCAAAAACGGGCATTTTCAAAATTTCAATTTTCCCCAGCGGACGAAACTGTTTGGGTATTGCCACTGTGATAGCAGGCGAATCCATAAATGAATTGTGGTTGCCTACAAAGATGTAAGTTTCCTCTTTTTTGAGGTAAGATTTGCCACGAATTTTGAAAAAAATGCCACTCAAGGCACAGAAACCGTAACCCCAAAGGCGCATAAAGTAGAAGGCAAACACGCCACCACGCCGCTCCTCTATCGCAATCGGGATAATGATAAAGGGCAGACAAAGAAGCATAAAACTAAAAAACATCAGAAATGCCCACAGTGCGTAGATGCGCCAAATGAGTTCGGTTAGGGGGCGCGTCAGGGCAGGCGAGGGGCGGTGCTGCTCCCAATAGTGGCTCATTTCTGCTTTGAAGGCGGATACTTTTTCTTGAAACATGGCGATTATTGTTTAGTTTGAAGTTGTGTTTTAGAAAAAAGAAAAAGCACAAAAAACAAATAAGGATATTTTCTGCCAGATACTTTTCCTATTTTGTTGAACCATAAGCCTATCAGAGAAAAGAAAAACCCTGCAAAGCTACAACAAAATTCATTCTCTTATGCAATTACCCTAACGCAGAAAAGACAAAAACGATTTTTTTTGCGCCTAAAACCAAACAAATTTGTGCCTTTATGCAAAAAACTGTATCTTGTAACGCCTTCGAAGCGTTTGGTGTTTGTGCCAAAACCTTGCAGGCTTCTATGACCATAAGAACTGAATCCTACCTTAAAATATATGACCTTTTTAAAACGAATTTCACCGCAGGCGACGGCGGCTTTCTTCTTGCTTCTGTTGCTCTTTTTCCCACTTGCCTCTGATGGGCAAAAGCCCGACCGTCGTCTTGTTATCCGCAAAATTGCCGACCTAAACAAAAAGCGTTTGAAGGCTGAAAAAAATAAAGACTACGAGCAGGCAGTACGCTACTGTTGGGAAATTGCTGAAAGTTATCGCACTTTGGAGGGAAGCGGCTTAGTAGAAAGTTTTTATAGGCGTGCCATCATCAATGCCCAGCGCAAAGGGGATAAATTTTTAGAAGGGCGCAGTTACGAAAAATTGGCGGATACTTATCCTACCTTAAAATATTACAGCAAAAAAAAGGAATCCTACCAAAGTGCTTTAGACCTGTATCAACTTGCAGGCAGCAGTGAGCGCGAGGGTATCATTTTTAGAAAACAAGCCAAGATTTCACACGAAATGCGCGACTATTTCTATGCCATTGATGCGATAGAAAAGCTCTTAGCAAACGAACAAGCCTACCAACTTTCTAAAAATGAGCGCGAAAATTTCTATAAAATTCTGATAGAAGGCTATTCCAAACGCGGAGATGCCGAGCGCGTGAAATTGTATGACGGCTTATTGGAAAGTTCTTTGGCAGACCAAGAGGAGAAAAAAAATAAAAATAAGGCAAAGATAGAATCGGAAGCTCTCATCGATGAATCCCTGCTTTCGGAGCGCGAGGTAGAGATTTTGCGTGTGCAGAAACGACAATTAGTGCGCGATACGGCGTTGCAGGCATTAGCCATTCGCGTTAAAAATGATAGCATCAAACTCCAACAGGATAGCCTCGAAATTGCCGATTTGAAAAACAAAGAAAAAGATGCTTTAGCCAAAAAATATGAAGCGGAAAGGCAGACGCTCTTTTTTGTGTCGTTAAGTGTTTTGGCGGTCTTTGTCTTGGCGGTGGTTGCCTATGTCAATAAGCGCAAGTCGGCACAACGTCTGGCGCAGAAAAATATAGAAATAGAAGCCGAGCGCAAGAAATCTGATGCGCTTTTGCTCAACATTTTGCCCGAAGAAACGGCGCAAGAGTTAAAAGAAAATGGCGAAGCCAAGCCTAAAAACTATACCCAAGTTTCGGTCTTATTTACTGATTTTAAGGGCTTTACCCAAATATCGGAACAACTTTCGCCACAGGCTATCATTCAGGAATTAAACGAATGTTTTAAAGCCTTCGATGAAATTTGTCAGCAGTACAACCTCGAAAAGATTAAAACTATCGGTGATGCCTACATGTGTGCCGCAGGTGTGCCAATTCCCAATCAGACCAACGCCCTCGATGCAGTGCGGGCAGGTTTGGCAATGCAAGCCTTTATGCGCGAATGGAAAGCCAAAAAAATTGCCAACAACGAACCCATCTTCGAGCTTCGTTTGGGAATCCATACGGGGGCAGTGGTGGCAGGCGTGGTTGGAAACTATAAGTTTGCATACGACATTTGGGGCGATACCGTCAATACCGCTTCGCGTATGGAAAGCAGCGGCGAAATAGGAAAGGTCAATATTTCGGGAGCTACCTACGAATTAGTCAAAGACCATTTTATCTGCACCCATCGCGGCAAAATTGCGGCTAAAAACAAGGGCGATATAGATATGTACTTTGTGGAGGCAGAGAAATAAAGGAGTTGTAAAATGTAGGGACAAGGCATTGCCTTGTCTGAAAATAAGCACAAGAAAACCCTAAGTATCTGTAAGACACTTAGGGTTTGAGTCAGCTATAACACTCGACCTCATTGGGTCAGATTCGCGTATTTGGTGCTTTATTTTTCCAAAAAAAGCAAAAAACACGTGCCGAGCAGCATCAATATTTTTAAATAAAAACTTATTTTTTGATAGTCTTTTTTGTCCGTTGCCTTTGTAATCAAATGGATAAAACCCATACTTGCGATAAGGACAAGCAGGGAAAGTCCGTATAATAGTGCATTTTTAAACCAAAATGAAAATAAAGCCAGACTAAAATCTAAAAAAACAAGCAAAGTCAGGAGCGTTCTCTTTGTAAAATCTTCGCCATACTGTATCGGCAAAGTTTGACAATCGCCTGCCAAATCGCCTTCTATATCTTCTACATCTTTTACAATTTCGCGCAAAAGCGAAACCAAAAAAGCAAAATAGGCATACAATCCTAACCAAAGAAAAGAATGTACTTTAAAATTCAAAGTTAGTAAAAGCAGGGGCGCAGTGCTGCAAAGTGCAATTATAAGATTGCCTACCCAAGCTATTTTCTTAGCCTTTTGTGCATAGAAAAAAAGCAAAATTTCTAAGCCCAAGACCAATAAAAAAGTAGGCAGGTTCAGACAAAGAGCCAAAATAAGTGCCAGAAAATTGAAAAGCCAAGCGGCTGATACTAAGGTATTTATCCCTACTTTTTGCACTTTTAGAAAACGGTCGGGACGGTTTTTTGCGTCAATAGGTTGGTCTTTCCAATCATTGAGCCAATAGCCTGCGGCGGCTACCAAAAAAGTAATCGTAAAAAGAAGCACTAAGATTTGGAAAGGCGAAAAATGCGAATTGATGCCTTTTTGGGTGGTCAGATGCAAATAAGTTAGTCCTTCCAAAAGCAGCATCAACGCCCAATTATGGGGGCGCGAAAGGGCAAACAAAAGGGGTATTTTGGAAACGAAGCAGGGGAGGGGTTGCGCTTGCGCTAAGGGCGGCTTTGGCAATGACATCGAGGCGAGAGGCGCGGAAATGGGCGCGATTAGTTGTGTTATTGAAGGGCGAAAATAGTTTAAAAAGTTTATCTTTTAGGCTTAAAAACTTGAGAGGAGAGCAAGGCTCTCCCCACAAGGTCTTTCAACCAGCTATGAAAAAGCTCAGAAGTTCAAACTACAAAGTAGCTCTTACTTCTGACTTCAAATATACAGAAAAAAAATGATAGCATGCAAGCCTTATCCGCTTTTTTTCAAAAAAAAGTAAAAGAAATGGGGTAGAAAGCACGATTTTTTGAACCCAAAAGGGAAAAATTGCCATTTGGTTTTCTTTTGGCTCTCATTTGGCTCTGATTTTATTTTGGAACAACCCTAATTTTCTTCTTCTAAGACCTCTAAAAGGGCTTGTAATTTTTCTACGGTCTGGCTTTGTTTCTCCTCTTCAAAGGCAACGATAAGGTTTCGCAAGACGCGGCGGATAATCTGGACGTGGTCGCAGGGCAGGTGAAAGATGTCGAGCATCGGGAGTTTGAGCGTGCGGACGTATTCTTCGATGTCGCTTTTTTGAAAAATGCTTCCATAGTTGAAGGGATTGATAAAAAACTGTTGCTGTGTATCTAAATAAGTTAGGACAAAAATGTTGGGTAAATTCACACCATAAAGCGGTAATCCTATTTTTCTACCTAAAATCATATACAAGATAGAAAGACTAATGGGATTGCCTTTGCGCCTTTCTATCACCGAAAGCAGAAATGAATTTTGGGGGCTATGAAAGCTATCGATGTCGGGTTTGAAGCCTAAGGTTTCGAAAAATACGTAGTTAAGCCGCCTTAAAAGTTCTTGCATGGGCAGGGCAGGGGTAGCAGTTTGGGCAACTGTTTGGGCTAATTTATCGATATGTAAAATAAAATAGTCGTAATCTAATTCGGGTTCTACAATTTTATTCAAAATCCAGAAGGCGCGGAGCAAATCCTGCGGCTCTTGTGTGTGCCATTCTTGCAGTTCGGCAATGAGGTTATTTTTTTTGACGCGCTCGATAAAGGCTTCCAAAGTAGGGACTAAATAGGCGTAGGCAGCCTCTTTTTTTGCATTTTCTAACCAAGATACAATTCTATCACCTTCTTGTAAAAGTTCTTGTTCCACTTGTAGGCGCACTTCTTGGTCGGTATCGTCTAAAAGGAGCAGCAGGGCATTAAATTTTTGGGGATTCATCATACAAGATTGCAGTAAATAGTCAGACTAATAATTAAGGATAAGTAAATCGTAAGGCAAAGATGAAACTATCTGCGATAAAACCGAACCCAAGCGGCTTTATTTTTCAGCGTTGGGGTTGTTTTTTTTAAGAAAAGTCCCTAATAAGGTCTTGACTTTGAGGCGGCTTTCGGTTTTTTGCTCGTTGTTTAAAAGTGCGCGTTTCAACATCTGTTTTTCTACCAATACTTCCATCGGTTTGAGCAAAATAGCAATAATTCCCTTTAAAAGCAAGCCCACTAAGGTATCATTTTCTACAAACTCCTCAATTCGCGGCTCGATAAGTCCTTCGGAAAGAAAAAATAAGGCGATTCCGATAAAAATAACAAGAGTGGTCGCCTTTCTGCCAATACGCGCCTGTGTGAGCAGGTCGATGGTCTGTTGTAGGCGTTCATTTTGTTCGGTAATTTGTTCGTTGGCGCGGTTGAGTTTATTTTGCAGGCGGTCGCTTACTGAGGTAATGAGCTTACTTTCGTTCAATAACAGTTCGTAATTTTCTAAAAGTATAGCGTACTCTTCCTGTAAAGTTTTTAAATCAGGTTCTTGGTGCAATAATTTCTTGAAGTTTTTGAGTTTTTGTTGTTCTTTCTCAAAAACGTGTCCGCGTTTTAGCGAGTCGTCCATTTGGAATGGGAAGAGTAGGTGAGGGCAAAGTTGAAGGAAAGACGCAAATGCAAGGGGTAGGGTTGCCTTTCCTCCGCCGCTTGTGCCTGCCTATTTGACTTGGTAGCAGCAAGCGGCTTCGGGGCATTTTATTAGTCTGTCTTGACGCTATTTGCCATTTTTTCGGCGTTTTCGGCGATACGCAATTTTTCTATAAATTCCTCAATTTCGCCGTTCATGACCATAGGCAGATTGAAGACGCTGAAATTGATGCGGTGGTCGGTTACGCGCCCTTGTGGATAGTTGTAGGTTCTAATTTTTTCGGAACGGTCGCCACTTCTCACCAAAGATTTGCGGGCTGCGCTGGTTTCGGCTTGCTTTTTTTGCAGCTCCAAATCGTAAAGCCTCGCTTTTAGCACCTTTAAGGCGCGTTCATAGTTTTTGATTTGCGAGCGTTCTGCCTGACATTCTACCACTACGCCTGTGGGTAGGTGCGTTAGGCGAATGGCAGATTCGGTCTTATTGACGTGCTGCCCACCTGCACCAGAGGCGCGAAAGGTGTCTTTTTTGATGTCGGACATATTGAGTTCGACCTCCACATCTTCATCTTCGGGCAGAACGGCAACAGTGGCTGCCGAGGTATGCACTCTGCCCTGCGTTTCTGTATCGGGTACGCGCTGTACGCGATGTACGCCCGATTCAAATTTGAGTTTGGCATAAACTTCTTCGCCTTCGATGCTGACGATAATCTCTTTGTAGCCGCCTGCCGTCCCTTCGGTAGCCGACATGACTTCAAACTTCCACCCTATTTTTTCGGCAAAACGCTGATACATGCGATACAAGTCGCCTGCAAAGATGGCGGCTTCGTCGCCTCCCGTACCGCCGCGAATTTCGAGCAATGCGTTTTTGTCGTCGTTGGGGTCTTTGGGAATGAGTAGCGTTTTGAGTTCCTCTTCTAAGGTTTCAATTTGAGGCTCTAATTCGCTAATTTCGGCTTTGGTCAGGTCGCGAAATTCGGGGTCTTTTTCAGTTTGTAGGATAGCTTTGGCATTTTCCAAGTTGGAAAGTGCCAAATCGTAAGCGTCATACTTGACTACGATTTTTTCCAAGTCTTTGTATTCTTTGCTCAATTTGGCAAAGGCTTTCATGTCCGACATGACTTCTGGCTCTGCCAGTTCATCGCGAACCGCCTCATAGCGTTTCTTTATTTCTCGCAATTTATCTATCATAAGCTAAACTAATTCAGGCTAATAGGGTCAAGGGTAAGGACAAGGTATGCAAAAAAGAAACGCAAAGATAGGAAAAAAGGTAGAATTACGCGCTTTTTTTTGTGCCAATGCCAATCTAATATGCGGCTGTTGTCTTGATACGAACCTTTTTCAACCGCACTTTTAAATAGGGCAAGTTTGGTTTGGCTACAAAAAATTGTTAGACCCGACAATTATAAAAATGTGTTGTCTAAAATATTTAAAAATGATTTGAATAAATATAATGTTAAATTTGCCAAAAAAGACTTGATTTTTTAAGTGTCAATGCCTCTTTTCTGATTTTTCTGCGGTAGTGAATGGTGAGTATGATGCTAAGGGCAATGGTAATGCCTCTAAAAATATTGCTTGCGCCGCCTCCTAAGGCGTTAGGACTGACTTCAAAGAGTACCCAAGAAAGATTCATAAATGTATGAAAAAAAATAGGTATCCATAAATTGTACCGCCATTCTACAAAAAGCCAAGCAAACCAGCCTGCTCCCATCGCCGTAACCAGAAAAATTCCCAACAGTTCGCCCCAAGTGCTGCCCTGATAGAGGTGCGCTATGCCGAAAATGACCGCTCCTAAGAGTGCGGCAGGGATAAAACCCCATTTTGCCCTGCGAAACAAGACCCCAAAAAGAAAACTGCGAAAGAGAAATTCCTCACTTAGAGCTGCTCCTAAGGTTTTGAAAAAGAGTCCCTGCCAAGAAAATTCGCCATCGAAACGCCCTAAAACTGCCGAACTAACCAACATGGGCAGCGTACAAAAAAGTGCGAAAAAAATAGCAATTAAAAAGTTAGAAACAAAACCTTCTTCTTTGCCTTCGTTCCCCTTTGCCCTTACGCCCACTTCTACAAAAAGATTTTTAAATCCGAACAAAAAGCCCATCACAAGCAGAGGCGGAATAAACCAAAGCCCATAGACCATATAAACGCGCGACTGACCGCTGGGAATGCTAATAGCAAAAAAAGCAACTATTTCTTTCCAAAGGTAAAAAACGGTTAGAAAGGTAATAAGAACACAAAATGAAATAAGCGGGGAAGAAGGGGCAGTGTTTGGCTTCATACAAAAAGATAAAAAAATGTGGACACTTTTCAAAATTAGCCTAAAAACACGAAAAGAGCAAACTATCGCCAAATAAAATCATTCGGCTTGGTATAAAATTTGAGCAAGACGCTCGAAATAACAACAAAACGAACCTTTACAACTTTGTGAAGCGGACATCAAGGCAGCCCTTTTTTCAAGGCACACGATTATTGGCTTTCCTATTGGCACTGCATATCTTCAATTACAGCTTAGATATGCCTACTTATTCTACGTTTCAGCAAAAAAAGGTTTACAAAAAAGTACAAAAAAATAAATATATTGTAGTAGAAACTATCGGTAGCAAATACAGCACCGAAGACGAAACGGAAAGTTTGGCAGAGCTAATGATTGAGTCTTGGTGCAATGATAGCAGCATTTTTCAAGATTTTGACGAAAATGATGGCAGCGATACGGATAGTAATTTACTGAAAAAAGTAGATTTGTTTTTTAATGCTTATCATAAAAAGATACTTTTCCCCTTTTATTTTCCCTCTGTTTTATTTAATCCTGCGCCTACTCAAAAATTGGTGCGAATTTTTTTTGATACACTTGCGCCACCACCTGATTTTTTGATTTGAATAAATAACTTTTTTCAATCAAAAAATAAAAAACAAGATGGAATTTAAAAATCAAACCCTCCTCCAAAAAGGGCGTTCTAAGTTGCTGCCCTTCCTTTTCCTGCTCTTTGCTTTTTTAGGCGCAAATCGTTTGCAGGCACAAGACCCTTTTGAAACAAGCACAAATGCTACCGACAGTGTGGCGCAAGTGTTAGACAGCCTTTACATTGTAGAGGTGCAGGATTCGAAACAAAAAGATAAAGTGCTACACGCCGAGCCGCTTTACATCGACCTGATACGCGATTTAGGTGCGCGAAAGGGCGAAAGAGAGTGGAATATTGGCGGCGGCATTACCGATTTACAGCATTACGACAAGTACAGTTTTCTGGTAGAATATGAATTTGCGCCCATAGACCGTTTGGGCTTAGAAATAGAAGTCCCTCTGACGTTTTATTTTAACTCTTACAACCAAAACGGGCAAGACCTAAATGCGCCCTCTCGCCCTGCGAATCGCATAGAAGGGTTAAAATTGGCGGCGCAATGGTCTTTTTGGGTTTCCGAAAAAAATAAAACAACGCTGGCTTTGGGGTATATCAATGAGTTGGAACTCTACGATTTGCCTAAATTGTCGCTTCAAAGAAATTTTCAAGGCAATTTGTTCAACCCTTTTTTGGTAGCAGCGAAAAGGTGGGGTACAAATTTTCACACGCTTCTCTACACAGGTGGGCGTTTCGTGCGCCACTTTAAGCCCGATTCAGAGGGCAAAATTTGGAATACTGCCTTTGAAAACAATTTGAGCCTTCATTACATGATTTCGGGTACGCGCAATTTTATTGGTTTGGAAATCAACCAGTTGCGTCAGAATAAGGGTTGGCATACGGTTTTGCGTCCGCAGATGCGCGTGAGTTTGGCGGATAATTTAATGATAGGTATTGTAGGAGGAATCCCGCTAAACCGCCAGCAGGAACGCCTTAGCAGTTTTGTGCGGATTATCTATGAACCCTCTCATAGGCACGTTACGCACCTTTCTGCGGCGCGTATGAAAAGGCAAACCGCCCACTAAGTTTTTGTTTTAAAAAAGCCAAAAGACTTCAAGACTTTTAGGTTTTAAAACCCTCAAAGGGCTTTTGTCCGATAGTGAAACAAGTTTGTCCGCTATCGGACATTTTTTTTTAAAAATGGCACGCCTACAAAATTATAACTTGCTGAAAATGAGCGACTTATGTTGGCATATCGAATTTGGCAGGCGTTTGGCAATATAGCTTGTGTCTTTACGACAACAAATCTTTATCTCCAAACCTTTTCAATTTCTTAAATTCTTCTCGATTATGAAAACTTTTGTTTTAGCCCTCGCCAAGTCATTTTTCGTTGCTTTCTTTGTAATTGCTGCTACTAATAGCACTTACGCCAACTTGCCTTCTGACAAAACCACTGAAAAAGCTCGCTCTGCCGTTGCTGCCGCTGCTCCCGATGATTGGAAAACTTATGCCGAAAGTGCCGCTAAGTGTATCCGCAAAGGCGTGAATATGAAGGAAGCACACGACTGGTTAGAAAAATCTATCGCTATCCAAGCCAACCCCTACAATTTGGAAGTGCGCGGCGACTACTATGCAGCCATGAACTTACCCGAAAAAGCCATCGAAGCCTACATCGAGGCAATGAACGTAAAGCGTAGCAAAAACGGTACAGATGCCGACGTTACGGCTTTACAAGAAAAAATCATGAACATCAAGCGATAAGCAGGCTGCCCTTTGTGGCAGAAAAGATGCGCTATTTTTTGTAAATGGTTTGCGGCAAAGAAAGTCTTTATTCTTTAAAGGTTCTGTTCCTCAAAAACAAAGCCAAATAAAGTTTGCCTTTCTTTACTGATAACGGGAAGATACCCTTGCGGCAAGCACTCTGCCAAAAGGGTTCTTTTTTTTCGATTGGTCAGAAGAAGAAAAAAATGGGATTTCCTGCCTTTTTTGTAGCTTTTTTAACGAAAAATGACGTATTTTGCTTTTCTATCCTTTTGGCTAAAAAAACAAAAAATGTCCCATACTCCCTCGCTTGCGCACGAACATTATTTGGCTGCCCAAGCCGCCTTCGACGACCAAGACGCACAGCAAGCCTACCGCCTTTTACAAATTGCGTTCGAAACCGACATCGCTTACCGACCGCTCTACCAATTAGCAGCACGCCTCTTTGCCCACTCGAATTTGCCCCACTGTGCTGACCTCTTTGATGAAGCCCTCAAAGATTTCGAGAACGATACCGTCTTTTTTCGTTTGGGCTATGATTTAGTAGGGGCAGGACAGTTTCGTTTGGCTGTTCCTTTTTTAGAGCATGCCCTTGCCCTTTATCCGCGTGCCGCCACTGCCTTAGAGCTATCCTTAGCCCTAACCGCTACTTTTCAGATAGAAAAATCCTTACAAGTTTTAGAACCTTATCTGAAAACGGAAAAAAATTCATTTTGGTTTATTTATCAATATCACTATTGTAGCCTTCTTTTTGCCTTCCAAAATCAAAATCCGCTCGAAATCAGGACTTGGATAGAACACGCCAAAACCAGCGGTATTTTACAACGCTATGCCGAAAGTGAAGATGCCACCATACGCGAATACGCCCTCACCTCGTTAGAGGAGATGCTCAATCGCTTTGAAGCCGTCGCCCAGCAGGGCGCACCTGCCCCACACATTCGCGATTGGCATTTTATCCAATATGGCGCAGCGATTCTCAATTTTTTAGATGAAACGCAGCAAGAAGAAGAATTAGCCGCAGGGCGTTTTGTGCATCTTTGGGAAAGCAAAGATACCGTAGAACTAACCCTTGCCAAGCTCAAACGCTTTCTTGCCAAAATCTACCGACAAGGCGAAACGGAGGAAGATTTTTTCAAAGTGGTTATTGGGCTTTCCGATAGAAATTCTGAAATACTTGGCATGGCAATCGCTAAGATGCTTGCGCTGCCCTATCTTTCTGAAAAAGACATCGCCTTAGATACCGAATATGCCCTTGTGGTAGGGAGCGAAAGTACCTTTTTTAATAATTATCCCGAACTTTCTACCATCAAAAAAAATCAAGTGCTATTTGCCTATCACCAGAGTTGGTTTGATGAAACGACAAATCAGCCCGATATTGTAGGGCATATCAGTCAGTTTTATTCTTTCCCTTGGCAGGGTGAGGGCTATCTTTTCAACCCCGAAACGAAAAATTTGGAAGCCGCTCCCAAAGATGAGCGTCCTGCCCATCTCATTGCGCAGGAATTAGCCAAGACCAACAAAGGCTTGTGGCTACCCGATAGCTTCTACAAAAATTTGCAATTTTATCAAACACATAAAGCCTTTTTAAAGGGCGGCATGCAAGATTTGCGCCCTCTACGCCTACACTACAAAACCGATAGCCCTTTGGCAGGGAACGCGCTGATGTAGTTTTTAACCCAATGCTATTCTTTTTTTACGTATGCAAAACACCCTTTCTACCGATATTACACAGAAAATAAACGAGTGGCGCAACTTAGCTCCTGCCTTGCGCCAAGCCATAGACGCTTTGAGTGAGAGCGAAAAAATCGATGCCTTCTATCAACATTTAGAATTTGGCACAGGGGGCTTGCGCGGCGTTGTCGGCGTGGGTACAAATCGCATGAACCGCTACACCGTAGGGGCAGCCACACAGGGTTTGGCAAATTATTTGAAAAAATCCTTTCCTTTGCAGCCCATTTCTGTCGCGATTGCCTACGATAATCGCCATTCTTCTAAGGACTTTGCCCAACTGGTGGCAGATATTTTTTCGGCAAATGGTATCAAAGTTTTTCTCTTTTCAGAATTGCGCCCTACTCCGCTGCTCTCTTTTGCGATTCGTTATTTGGGTTGTCAGAGTGGAGTTGTCTTGACGGCTTCGCACAATCCGCCCGAATACAATGGCTACAAAGCCTATTGGCAAGATGGCGGACAGGTTGTAGAGCCGCACGATGTCAATATTATGGCGGAAGTGGAGGCGATTCAGCGCGATTATGGTCAGATTTTATTTGAAGGCAAGCCCGATTTGATAGAAATTCTTAGCGCAGGTAGAGTAGAAAATGCCTATCTTGATGCAATGGCAGCTCTTTTTCCGATAGAAACGGCAGGCGAAAAGCACCCCCTTTCTATCGTGTATTCCTCCCTGCATGGCACAGGAATTACCCTTGTTCCCCAAATTTTGGAAAGGGCAGGTTTTGAAAACGTCCATATCGTAGAGGCGCAGGCTATCCCCGACGGCGACTTCCCTACCGTCAAATCGCCAAATCCCGAAGAAGGCGAAGCCCTCACGATGGCATTGGAAAAGGCGCAAGCTCTACAAGCCGACTTGGTGCTGGCAAATGACCCCGATGCCGACCGCGTGGGTATTGCGGTGCGAAATGCAGCCCAAGAGCTTGTTCTGCTCAATGGCAACCAAACAGGGGCTTTGCTAACTTATTATTGGCTCAAAAAAAGCAAAAAATTAAACCAACTCCCCCCTAACGCCTTAGTTATCAAGACTATCGTAACTTCCGACTTGATTGAGCGCATTGCCACTGCCGAAGGGGTAGAGTGCTTAGAAACGCTCACAGGATTCAAACATATTGCGGCTCTGATTCGTAATTTAGAAAAAGAGAAACAGTTTGTCATCGGGGGTGAGGAAAGTTATGGCTACCTGATTGGCGATAAAGTGCGCGATAAAGACGGCGTAATGGCTTGTGCTGCCATTGCACTAATGGCGGCAGACCTGCAAAAAGAGGGGCGCAGCCTTTGGGATTTGCTTTTAGAAATCTATCAAAAGCAGGGTTTCTTTTTGGAAAGTTTGCTTTCTATCACCAAAAAAGGAAAAGAAGGAAACGAGGCTATCAAAAAAATGATGGCAGATTTTAGAAAAACACCGCCAAGCACCTTAGCAGGTGCGAAGGTAGTAGAGATTCGCGATTTTCAGACCCAAAAAACGCAACGCCTTACGGCAAGCGGCGAAAAAGTGGAGCAGCCTCTCATAGGTTTTCCCCTTTCTGATGTCTTACAGCTCATTACCGAAACAGGCGACAAGGTTTCGATGCGCCCTTCGGGTACAGAGCCTAAAATCAAATTTTATTTTAGTGCCGTCTTGCCTCTTTCAAAAAAGGAAGACTACGCTAAGGTAGAAGCCGATTTAAAGGCGCGTTTAGAAGGCATGAAAAAGGAGTTAGTTGGGTAGAAAAAGTCGTTGTTGCAGTGTGGTCAGAAAGTCAAAAAAGGGGGGGCAAACCTACTAAACCCCTACCCCAGTGATTTTAAACTCTAAAAATCAAATGCGAATGTAGGGACAAGGCATTGCCTTGTCTGTCGTGAGATTGAAATAAAAAAGGGACTCATGCCAAATTTTATTTCGTTTCTAATTTCACAAGACGAGTTCTTTCACAGAACTTAACATTACTGCGCTACAAAGGAGTTTCGCATTGCTTTCAAAAACGTGCGAAGCTGGAGCTTCGCGCTACCATGTAGTGATGTTAAACTCTAAAAATCAAATGCAAATGTAGGGACAAGGCACTGCCTTGTCTGTCGTGAGATTGAAATAAAAAAGGGACTCATGCCAAATTTTATTTCGTTTCTAATTTCACAAGACGAGTTCTTTCACAGAACTTAACATTACTGCGCTACAAAGGAGTTTCGCATTGCTTTCAAAAACGTGCGAAGCTGGAGCTTCGCGCTACCATGTAGTGATGTTAAACTCTAAAAATCAAATGCAAATGTAGGGACAAGGCACTGCCTTGTCTGTCGTGAGATTGAAATAAAAAAGAGTTTTCAGACCTAAAAAAAGCGTTCAGCCCAAACTTTATTTCGTTTCTAACAAAAATTGAAAAATCATGAAAAAAAATCTGAAAAAAATTATCAAAACAGGCACAAGCCTTTTTTCGTGGGCAGCTTTTTTCTGCCTAAGCACCAGTCTTTTTTTGGTGGCGTGTAATAAAGAGGACAATGCTGATGAAGATTTCGACATCGTCTTTCCCTGCACCTCGCCTGCCACTGAAATTAGCTCTGCCAATGTAGATTTGCTTGGCTCTTGGGAATGGGTCAATACCATCACCGAAAGCAGAAATGGCGATGATGTGGTAGAAAATCCACAAAACACCTTTGAAAATCGCTTCCTCGACTTCAAAATCGGCAATGTAGTCGAAAAAAGGGTCGATAATGCAACCCTACAAACGCTGCGTTATGAAATTACGAAAAATACCGAAGTGGAGCTACTCATCACGTTTTACGACCAAAACAATGCCTTATTGGAATCATACTTCCTACAAGTTTGTGAAAAAACGTTGGTCTTGATAAATGCACAAAGCAGTGTAGGTTCGGTGCAGACTTATCGCAAAAAATAAAAAGGAAGGCAAAAAATAAAAATCTACAGGCAAGACGTGCCAAATCCGTGTTAGCTGTGCTTGGAATAAGTTTCCTGAACCCCCACCCTGCCCCAGTAATGTTAAATTCTAAAAATCAGATTCAAATGTAGGGACAAGGCATTGCCTTGTCCGAAGTGAGATTGAAATAAAAAAGGGCTTTCAGACCCAAAAATAGGGTTCAGTCCAAATTTTATTTCGTATCAAATTTGATAAAACAAGGCTTTTTACAGAACTTAACATTACTGGGGTTTGGGGTGCATTTTCGGGTGCAGCTAACACGGATTTTTTATTTCTACTTAATTTCTATCATTTCAGCAATTTCTTTTTTCGTTCCGATAAAAAGATAGAAAAACAAGCCTATCCAAAAAAGAAGAAGGGCAAAGATGCCAAAGAGCCAATTTTGCGTTTCTACCGAAAAGGCAGCATCGTTGAGGGTAATGATATGAAGAACGGCTAAAATAAGAATCAAATTCAAAAAAATGCCAATTCCTTTTGTCCAACCTTCGAGGTATTCGGTCATGCGCTGCCGCGTGTATGAATTTTGCGCCCAAAAGGAAGCGGCAGGCAGTGGCAAAAAGGGCGGACGTAGGCGTGGGAGCAGGTTGCTAAGTAGTAAAGTCAGAATATTTGAGGTTAGGATTGCGCCCAAACCTGCATAAAAGAAATTCGACTTTTCAAGGGCATAGGGCAGGGCTTCGGGCGATTCCTTGAAAACGAAAATAGGCGTATCATAAGACACATAACAGTAGAGCAATGTAGCCATAAAAGCTACCATAGAAAATATCCAGAAGTATTTTACGATTTTCATTTTTTTGGGAATTTTCAAACCCTAAGTTTCTTCAAATGATTGAGCAAGAGGCTTAGGGTTTTGGGGTGAGTCTTAAACCGTTTCGGCGAGTTTTTGGCGCAATAGGGTATCGGTTCTTTTTGCACCATAGGAAACTAAGGTTATCGGCGTTTGCGTCGCCTCCTCAATAAAGCGAATATAGGCTTGTAAGGTTTTTGGCAAATCGTCGAAATGTTGAATTTTATCGGCGTGTAGCTCGCCCCAACCTTCAAAAGTTTGGTATTGAGGGCTTACAGGCGTTTGCACCAAATCGTAAGGAACTTCCTGCGTCTTTGTGCCGTCGGGCAGTTGGTAATGGGTGCAAATTTTGATTTGCTCGAAGCCCGAAAGTACGTCGGCTTTCATCATGAGCAGTTGTGTAACGCCATTGAGTTGGATAGCATAGAGCAAGGCAGGTAGGTCGAGCCACCCACAACGGCGTTTTCTGCCTGTGGTTGCGCCAAATTCTTGCCCTTTTTCTCTGATGGCTTCGCCTACTTCGTCGTCTAATTCCGTTGGGAAAGGACCGCTTCCCACGCGCGTGCAGTAGGCTTTGAAGATACCAAAGACTTCCTCGATGTGGCGCGGTGCTACGCCCAAGCCTGAACACGCGCCCGAAGCCGTTGTATTAGAGCTGGTTACGAAGGGGTAGGAGCCAAAATCTATATCAAGTAGCGTTCCTTGTGCGCCTTCGGCTAAGATTCGCTTTTTGTTTTTTTGTGCTTCAAAGAGCAAATATTCGCTATCTACCAACTGAAAGGTCTTTAAAAAATCGAGTGCCTCAAAGAAAGCCTGCTCCTCACTTTCCAAACTGCTAAGGTCGTGCTGATAAAATTCGGTCAGGATTTTGAGGTGCTGTGCCTTTTTTTCTTGGTATAATTGCTTGAAGTTGGGCAATAAAATATCGCCTATGCGAAGTCCGTTTCTGCCGATTTTATCCTGATAGGTCGGGCTGATACCTTTTAGGGTAGAGCCGATTTTCTGCACGCCTTTTGCCGTTTCTTGGGCAGCGTCTAAAAGGCGGTGTGTGGGCAGAATCAGATGCGCTTTCTTAGAGAAATAGAGATTTTGGCGTACCTCGATGCCTTGTGCCAATAGTTTTTCTATCTCTTTTTTCATTACAATAGGGTCGATGATAACGCCATTGCCGATAACATTTTGCGTCTGGGGGCGGAAAATGCCTGAAGGAATTTGGTGCAAAACGTGCTTGACTGCGTCAAAGACTAAGGTATGCCCTGCATTGGGACCGCCTTGAAAGCGTGCCACTACTTCATATTGTGGAGCTAAGAAATCTACGACTTTGCCTTTGCCTTCGTCGCCCCATTGCAAGCCTAAGAGAATATCCATTTTAAAGTTTGTTTTTTTTATCAGTTTGCGGTGCTATTTTTTCAAAACACGACCAAAGGTAAGGCTTTTTGGGCATAGTCGAAAATGTAGGGCAATAATCTTGGAGGCAAAAAATTAAGATTTGTTTTTTTTGTGAAAAAGCGCGTCTTTTGTCTTTTCAATCTCATTTCTCTATGGCTTTCTATCCAAAAATCACTGTCGTTACGCCTTCTTTCAATCAGGGAAAATTTTTAGAAGAAACGATACTTTCTGTTCTTAACCAAAATTATCCCAACTTGGAGTATATCGTTATCGACGGAGGCAGTCGCGACAATTCTGTGGAGATTATTCAAAAATATGCCGAAAAAATTGCCTATTGGGAAAGCAAGCCCGATAAGGGGCAGACGCAGGCACTCAATAAGGGCTTTGCGCGTGCCAGCGGCGAAATCCTAACTTGGATTTGTAGCGACGATTTGCTCGAACCCGAAGCACTTTTCAAAGCCGCTCATTATTTCAACCAAAATGCGAACATTTCCCTTATCCATGGCAGCACAAAGTTGATTCAAGAAGGCAAGCCTTCGCGCCTAAGTGCGGGTTTTGCACCAAATTTGGCACTCGATTATTTTTCGCATCTGCCCTTTCCGCAGCCGTCTTCTTTTTTCAAAAGGCAGATTTTGGTAGAAACAGGGCTTTTAGATGAAAGGCTGCATTACACAATGGATTACGAACTTTGCATCAGAATTGCGCTCAATTATCAAATTTTGCCCGTTTCCGACCTCTTTTCTTGCTATCGCCTACACGAGGATAGCAAAACGGTGAGTGAGCAGGCGCGTTTTCTGCCCGAAAGGTTGTTAAATTTTTCAAAATTGATGCAAACCTTTGCACACTATTTCAACTATCAAGAAGGCATAGACTTGCTCACACAGGCAGGCGTATATACAAGGCGCAAGGCAGAAGATGACGGAAGTGCGAGCGAATTTTTCCCTATTTTAGACCCCGAAGCTGCCGCCAAAAAGTTCGACAAAATACAAAATAAAGCCATTCTTATCAATTTTTTAAATAACATTTTGCTTATTTATTTCAATGAAAAAAACTTACAGAAAGTAGAGCAAATAGGAAAAGTCTTGTCTGACTTTGCCCCTGAAAGTTTGCTTTCCTACCAAAATCTGATGCGCTACCAGACGGCGCAATACCAGAATCGCTCTTGGGTAGGGAAGGTACAATGGAAAATTGAAAAATTATTGAAATAGAAGCCTTTTCTATAAAAACAAATTTTTCACCCATTCTCAAACTTAAAAAAAGCCCGCATAAAGTTGGCAGATAACAAAAAATATTGTATTTTTGGCTTTCTATCTCACTATCCTATCACCAACAAAAAATACGCGCTTGGAAAACTTTTCAAACCCAAACTTTGGACACATAGACCAATTTTATCCCCAATTAGCGACTTCTTTGGTGCGCGGCTTGGTACAAAAAATGGCGGAATCGCCTGATTTTGAGAACACTAACGCCTCCAACTTGCCTGCTTATTTTACCAAGCCCTTGATAGATTTGACCCCACAAGAGATGCAGGAAATTGTTTCCTTTGGGGTAGAACGCAGGTTTGAAGACCTGCTTCTTTTGCAAAAACGCGAACTTTCGGAGGTAGAAGACAAGATATTTTCTGTTATGCGTGGCATACAGCCCGATAATCTTTTTGATGTAGGGGGGATAGAAAATAGCCTACTTTGGCAACTTGCGCATGAATTTCGCTTTTTGCCTATTTTTTCGCTTGCCGCAGATAAAAGCTATACGCCGCTTCTTTTGGCGATGCACCAAGGCGGTATGGGCAATCTTTCTACTAAAAATTTTGACAATCTCGAAACGGTTTTGGGGCAGTTTGCCAATAATCATTTCGACGTAGCTCTTTGTAGTGAATACCTCTACAAGGCAGAAAATTGGAAGAGCATAGCCACACACCTCTGCCGCATGGTCAAGCGTTTTGTTATTTTTGTGTTCCCTAAAAAAGACCCGCGATTCGAGGAAAAGGCACTACGCGAATTTCTCAAAAGCCAAGACATCTTCCAAATCCGCCTCGAACAGACAGAGGATTATTTTGTCTTTATTGGGCGAAAATAAAGGTGACAGGCAAAGTTCTTTTGCGTCTTTGTAGAAAAAATAGCGGCAGTTACTTATTTTCTCTTTCCGACGATTTTGAAAAAAAACTCGATAAAACCTATTTTTTTATCGTTCAAGATTTGCAGTGCAAGGGCTTTTTACTATCTTTGAACCGACTCCTGCTTTTTCTGTCCTTTGTGCTTTTTTGCTTTTTGGTCTTCCACCAAAAAATTTACCTCTTTTCCTATAAGCAGCCTAATTCAAATAGGTTATGAAACAATTTAGACCTCTTAAAAATAACTATCCTGACTTTTCTAAAAGAAAAAAAAATACATTTTTTACCTTGTTTTCGCCCTACGCGCTTGCTACCTTTTCGAGGCTTTCTCCAAAGGCATTCGAAGGGCAGGCGAAGGGTGTGTATGGGGGTAGGCAAAAGGTAGGATTTTTCGCGCTTTTCTTTGTCGCTTTTCTGTTTTGTACGCCTTTGGTGGCACAATCGGTGCGCTACACCAGTTTGAGCGCAGCCGACGGACTTTCGCAAAATACCATTACCGCTATTTTTCAGGATAGCAAGGGTTTTTTGTGGATAGGAACGCCCGACGGTTTGGATAGGTATGATGGCTATAACTTTTTGGAATACAAGCACTTAGCCAATGATTCTACTACCCTTGTCGATAACCGCGTTACGGCGATTGCAGAAGACGATTTTAGTAATCTTTGGATTGCGACGGAAGGCGGATTGAGCAAATTGATACGAAAGAGCAATCAGTTTGTGCATTATGCTTTTCAAAATACAGGCGATTTGCCACATCGTCAGATACAAACGCTTTTCAAAGACAAGAAAGGAAACCTTTGGGTAGGAAGCAAGCAGGGATTGAGCCAACTTATTTTCGACAAACAAACAGGGGCAGAAAGTTGGATACATTTTTCGGCACAAAATCAAAAGTTTGCCCTGCTTTCGGAAAAAAGTATCACCGCCCTGACGCAAGATGAGCGTGGCGATATTTGGATAGGAACAGACTCGACAGGGCTTTTCCAACTCTCTTTTTTGGGCAACCAGACCGAAGTAAAGGCAATAGCGGTAAAAGAAGGCGGCTTGCAATCTGCCCTCATTCAGGCTCTCGCTGCCGACAAACAAGGCAATCTTTGGATAGGCACAGCGCAAGGTTTGCAGCGGCACAACCTTGAAAAAGGGACTTGGACGCTATACACGCACGACCCTGCTAAGAGTAGTTCGTTAAACGAAAATCAGGTAGTGGGGCTTTTGCTCGACAAAGACCAAAATCTTTGGATAGGCACAGCTACCGAAGGATTGGCTTTTTTGAGTGCCAAAGAAATCAATACAAACCCGACACAGCCCACTTTTATACGCTACACCAAAGATATTTACGACCTGCAAAGTTTGAGCGACAATACCGCCATTCGCGCTTTGTGTCAAGATTATACAGGCGTGATTTGGATTGGAACGGGGCAGGGAGGCTTAAACAAATACGACCCCAAGCGCATCAAATTTCGACACTATCAAGCCATTACAGACATCAGACAAAACGGACTGACCGACAACAAAGTAACGGCATTTTTGAAAGATAACGAAGAAAGATTATGGATTGCGACAAAAAGCGGAGGACTTAATCGCTTCGACCCCAAGATAGGAAACGGTTGGTGGACTACCTACACGCGCTATTTTAGCAAACTGCCCAGCGATAATGTTACAGGCGTGGTACAAGACCGTTATGGTACAATTTGGCTTTCTACACGCGATGGCGGCGCAGCCCGTTTTTCGTATAGCGGCGGTGCGCTCAATGTCGTGGTCTATAAGCGAAAATACAGGGGAGAAGACAATATCGGGCTGCCCTCAAACGAAATTTCTACACTCTTTTTAGACAAGACGGGTGAGGTTTGGCTGCTTACCTATCAGGGCGACTTATGCAAATACAATCGTTCTGCCAATGATTTCGAAGTCAAGATAGAAGGCGAGGCTTTTAAGAACGACATTCCTTTTGCCGCCTACCCCAATCCGCAGGGCAAACTTTGGATAGGCACGCCCAAAGGCTTTTTCCTATACGACCCCCTAAGCGAAAAAATTGTGCAGGATTATCGCGCCAAACACAACGCCATTATCAATTCCTTTCATCAGCAACAAGATACGCTTTGGATAGGAAGCAGCAAGGGACTGATGATTTTGCATCTCAAAAATGATTCTATCGCCTATGTTACGCGCAAAAATGGTTTGCCTACTGATATGATTTATTCGGCTTTGGTGGGAAAGGACGGCAAAGTATGGATGAGTACCAATAGAGGCGTGGCGTGCTATAATCCCAAAAATCCTACGAAAATTAAAAGTTATGACAAGGCAAATGGATTGCAAGGCGACGAATTTAACGCAGGTGCTTACTACATCAGTGCAGAAGGCGAAATTTTCTTCGGTGGCGATAACGGTTACAACGCCTTTTTTCCAGAAGAAGTAACCGAAGACCCTATCGCACCCAAAATTATCATCACCGACATTGAGGTTTTTACCAAAAATGTGCCTTTTTACGACCCCACTACCAAGATAGACCAGCCACTTTTGAGCTATGTAACCGAAGCCGACACCCTTTGGCTCGACTATGAAAAAAATGCCTTTTCTCTCGAATTTTCAGCCCTTCATTTTGCCGACCCGAAGAAAAATCTCTATGCCTATAAAATGGAAGGCTTAGATGAGGATTGGCAGTATGTCAATGCAGGGCGCAGGTTTGTCAATTATCCAAATTTGCCTTACGGCGATTTTGTTTTTAGAATTAAAGCCGCTAATGCAGATGGCACGTGGAATGAGGAGGGCATTGCGCTGGTCATTAAAGTTGTGCCGCCTATTTGGAATAGACTTTGGTTTCAAATTTCCTTAGGGCTTCTGGTGGTAGGGATTGTTTCGGCAGGCGTTTGGGCAAAGTTTAGAGCCGAAAAGAAACAACGTGCCTACTTAGAAAGTGAAGTAGAGCGGCAGACAAAAGAAATTAAGCGCAAGAACCAAACAATGCTCGATAGCATCAGAAGTGCCGAAAATATCCAAACGGCAATTTTGGTAGAAGAGCGCGAAATTAAAGCACACCTTTTGGATAGTTTTGTCCTTTTCCTACCCAAAGACATCGTTTCGGGCGATTTCTATTGGTTTAAACAGGCAGGCGACTCGGTCTATGTAGGCGTGGTAGATTGCACAGGACATGGCGTGCCGGGTGCTTTTATGTCTTTGATTGGATATGCAAGCCTCAATGAGATTTTTGCACAAAATCCAAATCTAAGTCCTGCCGAAATGCTCGATGAGCTAAACCTGCGTATCCAAACCTTATTAAGACCCAAAAACGATACAACAAGACAAGCCGACGGCATGGACGTGTGTCTTTGTAAGATTAGCTACCAAGAGCGAAAAGTTATTTTTGCAGGTGCAAAACGCCCCTTGTATAGGCTTTCGGTAGAAGGGCATTTAGACGAAATCAAGGGCGACAAAAAGTCTATCGGCGATAGAAAAGAGATTCATTTTACCAATCACGAGCTTGTCTTAGGAAAGGGCGAATCTATTTACCTAACCACAGATGGCTATGCCGACCAACAAAACAGCGAAGGCAGAAAGTTTGGTAGCAACTTTCTAAAAGCCGAGCTGGAAAAATGGGGACACCTAACAGCGCAGGCACAAAAAGAGCGGCTTATCGAAACCATTTTACAACACCGCCTGCTCCTCAAAGAAAGGGATTGGCTACCCGAATGGCGCACAAAACCCCTGACGGCGATACCCGAACAAGCCTTTATCGAGCAACGCGACGATATTTCGATGGTCGGCGTGAAGTTTTGATGCTTTCTTTATTCTTTTTTGTCAATTTGTTTCAGTTTCTTTTCAGCTTCGTTTCAGCATGGCAGTTGTAGATTTAGATGAAAATATCCTTTTTTTGCACCAGCGCGACCCTTATTTAAGAGAGCTTGCGCCTCTGCTGCCTGCTTCTAAAAGTGAGAGCAACCGCGCCCTCATTATAGGGGCTTTGTGTGAAAAAACAACAGGTCAGAAATGCCAACTTTACAACCTTTCGGCGGCGAAGGATACGCAGGTTTTGCAGCAACTCTTGGCAAGTGAGCAAGAGTGTTTAGATGCAGGTGAGGCAGGCACTACTTTTCGCTTCCTAACGGCATACGCTGCCGCTTTGCAGCGTCCTACCTTGCTTACGGGCAGCACACGCATGCAGGAGCGTCCGATTGCCCCCTTAGTGGAGGCATTACAACATCTGGGCGCAACGATTACTTACGAAAACAAGTTGGGCTTTCCGCCTTTGCGCTTATCGGGCTTTACAACTCCCAAAAAGGAAAACGCCAAAATCAAGATAGCAGGCAATGTGAGCAGCCAATTTATTTCGGCTCTTTTGCTCATTGCCCCTGTGCTGCCCTTTGGGTTGCAGATAGAATTAGTGCCGCCCATTACCTCTGTTCCTTATATACAGATGACGCTGGATTTGATGAAACATTTTGGCATCTTGTGGTCGTGGCATCACAATCGCATCATCGTGCCGCATCAGGTCTATCGTCCTGCCTTGTATCGAGTAGAGTCAGATTGGTCGGCGGCGAGTTATTGGTATGCGTTTTTGGCGTTGTCCGAGCAGGGCGAGATTTTTTTGGCAGGTTTGAAAGAAAAATCTTTGCAGGGCGATATTCGCATTGTGCGCTTGATGCGCCATTTGGGGGTGCGCACAGTTTTTGAAAGAGAGGGCGTGCGTCTTTTCAAATCGCGCCATGTGAAAAGTAGTGTAGAATTTGATTTTACAGACTGCCCCGATTTGGCACAAACCGTCGCTGTGGTCTGTGCTGCCAAAGGAATTAGAGCCAAATTGAAGGGTTTGCACACGCTGCGCCACAAAGAAACTGACCGCCTGCAAGCCGTTTGTACCGAATTGCGGAAGATGGGTGCAGATTGTCAGATTGTAGGAAATTCGTGGGTACTCAATCCTGCGCGTCTGTTTCGCCCCTACGACCCTATCTCGACCTACCAAGACCACCGCATGGCTATGGCTTTCGCGCCCCTTAGTTTGCTTTTTCCTATCCAAATAGAAAAACCCGAAGTAGTGCGCAAATCCTACCCTCATTTTTGGCAGGAATTGGAAAAGGCACAGTGGCTTTTGGGCTAAATTCTAATAAAACTAAACAAAACGCTACAAAACGCTTCGCTCTTTTCGCCTTTATGAGTTTCAACTACAATTTTTGTTTATCTTTGCAGACGTTATGCAAAAGCCCTACTTAGTTGGAATTACGGGAGGAAGCGGTAGCGGAAAGACCTACTTTCTCCATCAGCTCATGCACCAAATTGGCGAGGAAAACGTCTGTTTGGTGTCGCAGGACAATTACTACCGTCCGCGCGAGGAACAACCTCTTGATGAGCAAGGCATTCGCAATTTCGATATGCCACAATCTATCGATGAAATGCAGTATGCCGCCGATTTGCTCGCACTTTGCGAAGGCAAGACGGTGGTAAAGGAGGAATATACCTTCAACAATCCGAATGTGGAGGCGCGTTTGCTTGTCTTCGAGCCGCGCCCGATTATCATTGTGGAGGGCTTGTTTGTGTTTTATTTCAAAGAGATTGCACAGCATTTAGACCTCAAACTCTTTGTCGATGCCAAAGCACCCGTCAAGATACGCCGCCGCATCATACGCGACAATAAAGAGCGTGGCTATGATTTGGAAGACGTTTTATACCGTTATGAAAATCACGTCATGCCCGCCTATGAGCGTTATGTAGAGCCTTTTCGCTATGCGGCAGATTTGGTAGTGCCTAACAATCTACATTGCGACATCGCCTTAGAAGTTATTACCCATCACCTCAAAACTAAAATCCTGACCTATGCCCGATAAGTTTGCCGTTATTGGATTGGGACACTTTGGCTATGCCGTAGCGCGTAACTTGGCGCGTAAAGGGGCAGAAGTATTAGCCATAGACCGCGATATCGAGCGCGTAGAAATGGTCAAAGACGATGTCGCCTATGCCGTAGCCTTAGATGCTACCGACGCACGCGCATTGGCGGCACAGAACGTAACCGACATGGACGCAGTCTTGGTGGCGATAGGGGAAAACATCGAGGGCTTATTGCTCACCACTGTACAGTTGTTGGAATTGGGGGTCAAGCGCATTATTGCACGTGCCATGTCCGACCAACAAAGACTTATCTTGGATAAGTTGGGGGTCAAAGAAGTGCTTTCCCCCGAAGACGAAGTAGGCAAATTGGTAGCAGAAATGCTCCTCAATCCGAACATGAAAGCCTTTTTGCCGCTGCCCGATAATTATTCTATCAGCGAAATTGGTGCGCCGCGAAGGGTCATCAATAAAACCATCGAGCAGGTGCGTTTTACCGAAGGGTACGACTTAGACCTTATCGCCATTAAGCGCAGGTATGAAGAATTTGTGGGCGGCAAACGCTCTTTTATCGAGCATCTGCTCACGCGCTCCGACCTCAATACTGCCATCGAAGCCTCTGACGTACTCATTGTGTTGGGCAAAGTAGAAAATGTCGAGCGTTTTGTAGAACTTAACCGTTAATTTTTTCCTATTCCAACATGACGCAAAGTTCCTATCACCTGCCTGTCTTGCTTTCAGAATGTCTAACTCACCTCATAACAGACCCCAACGGCGTTTATGTAGATGTAACCTTTGGCGGCGGCGGACATAGCAAGGCGATTTTAGAAAAATTAGGCGAAAAAGGAACGCTCCTCGCCTTCGACCAAGACCAAGACGCTGCCCAGCAAGCGGCTCAAATTCAAGACCCGCGCTTTATTTTTGTCAAGGCAAATTTTAGGTATCTAAAACGCTACTTGCGCCTGCACAAAATTGAGAAAGTAACAGGCATTTTAGCAGACTTAGGCATCTCCTCGCATCAAATTGATACCGCAGAACGAGGCTTTTCTACCCGTTTCGAGGGGCGTTTGGATATGCGTATGGATAACGATTTGGAAAAAGATGCTATTGAGGTTTTAAATAAATATTCCGAAACAGAGTTGCATCAAATTTTGGGAAAATATGGCGAAGTTAAGAACGCAAAGACCTTAGCCGCTGCCTTAGTGAGTGCGCGTATCAATAAGCCCCTTGTAGAAAGCGAAGATTTGAAAAAGGTACTCCAAAAATATGCGCCCAAAGGAAAGGAATTTAAGTATTTCGCCCAAGTGTATCAAGCCATTCGAATCGAGGTAAATGAGGAAATGCAAGTATTAGAAGAATTTTTAAATCAAGTGCCGCAGGTATTAGCTCCCAAAGGGCGTTTAGTTGTGATGGCATATCATTCCTTAGAAGATAGAATGGTGAAAAATTTTATCCAACAAGGAAAGACTTTTGGGCAAGCCGATAAGGATTTTTATGGAAATATCGCGTTGCCACTAAAAAATTTGATAAAAAAGCCCATTGTAGCAAACGAAGAAGAGGTTGCACAGAATCCGCGTGCGCGTAGTGCCAAATTGCGCGTAGCAGAATTGTCTTAAATGCCGCATTTCTAATTTTGTACAAAAAAGAAAAAACCAACAGCATAAAATAGCCCTTCATAGGATAAATTTTTAGTTTTTATCCTATGAAAACAGTTGTTAGGTTCTAAAAAATAGAGGCAAATGGAGGGACAAGGTAATGCCTTGTCCGCAGCGAGATTGAAATAAAATTTTGTTTTTATACCCAAAATAAGGTTTTTCAAAATTTTATTTTGTTTAAAATGGCGTTGTTACAACGGTCAAAAGGTCAAAAAACAGGGTTTTGTGCTTCGCTCAAAACTGCTGAACCCCCACCCTGCCCTCCCCCCATAGGGGAGGGTTCTAAAACCAAATCATTTTTTTTGCATTTATGCAAAAAAAATGATTCCGAATCAAAGCCCCGCCCTATGGGGCAGTGATGTTAAATTCTAAAAATCAAATGCAAATGTAGGGACAAGGCATTGCCTTGTCCGCAGCGAGATTGAAATAAAAAAGGATTTTCAAACCCAAAAATAGGGTTCAGTCCAAATTTTATTTTGTTTCTAATTTGACCAAACAAGTTTTTTTACAGAACTTAACATCACTGTACCTGCCCTCCCCCCATTATGGGAGGGTTCTAAAACCAAATCATTTTTTTTGCATTTATGCAAAAAAAATGATTCCGAATCAAAGCCCCGCCCTATGGGGGCGGGGTTTGGGGTGGGGTGCATTTAAGACTTTTATCGTTGCAACAACGCCTTTAAAATTTGAAAAGACAAGACTTTTCGCAGAACTTAACAGGGCTGCCCAGGAAAGGGGGCTATTGTTTGTTACTTTTTGTCTATGTTGGGAAATGTTTTTAGCTTGCGCTAATTACCTGTGCAATGATAATGCAGACTCCCAGCACCAACGAACCGACGACAATCGCTAAGGCGATATTGTTTTCCTTTGCAATCTGTTCGGACATCTTGCCGGGCGTTATCCAATCAATGACTTTGAAGGCGAGCAATGCCATTGCCAAGCCAATAAAAGAATAGAGCAGCGAATCGGCAACGCCTTGTAAAAGTGAGGGCGTAGCTAATAGAATGGCGTTGAAGTCTAACATAGGGTTACGAAATTTGAGTGTCAAAAATAAAGACTAAGACCAATAAAAAAGCGTCAAATACAGCACTAAGATAACACAAAGGACAAAAATAGCAAAAATAACGCAGCTTTTTTAGGCTTTTCGCCAAATAATCCTAAATTACGACCGTTTTGCGGCAGCAAACCATTTCGCACACTCTTTTTCAACCTTTCAAATAACGACTGAAACGATATGACTCCGTTTTCACCTGATACAGATTTTTTAAATCCAGAAAGAATTGCGACATATCGCCTCTTCCTGACGCGCACCATTCCCGAAGCCACCAAACGGCTTATCGCCTTCAAAAAGCCTGCTTGGGGCAAGATGACTGCCCAGCACATGATTGAGCATCTCCAAACGGCAGTCGTCGCCTCTACTATCATCAAGCGCAGCGAGCCGATTGCGCCCAACGCAGGACAATTACAGGCGCGAAAGGTCTTGCTTTATAGCGAGGAGCGCATGGCACGCAACCTGCAAAATCCCATCTTCCAGTATGGCTTGCCCCCTTATAGCAATGCTTCGCTTGACGAGGCGAAAGCCAAACTTTTGCAAAGCCTCACGCGCTTTTTCGAAATCTATGACGGGCAGCCGCAAGCCTATTCCTACAACCCTTTTTTGGGCGACCTTTCCGTTCCCGAACTTATCGCCTTTCACTACAAACACATCAAGCATCATTACGAACAGTTTGAATTAGTTTGATAGTGTTTGAATGGCTTATTTTATTGTGGCTATAAAAACAAAAATCCTACTTCCCTTTTAAATCATAAAATTAAAGCACAAAAAATGAAAAAAAATCTTTCCTTTTGGACTATCCTTTGGCAAGGGATAGCAATTTTGGCTCTCTTCGTTTTCTTGGCGGCATGTAGCAAAGAAGACGAAAAAAGCAGCGCAAAGATAGACTTTTCCGCGCCTACTTTGGATTTGGGTACGGTCTTCGAAAACGAAATTTCTGCACCTAAGTCTTTGAATTTTAAGGCATTAGGTTTTTCGGAATCGCTTGTGGTGCAAAGCAGTGCAGGCTTCGAAATTTCCCTTGATGGGCAAAATTATGTTTCCCAACTTACCTTTGCAAGTGCTGATTTGGCTACCGAAAAGCTCATTTGGGTTCGTTTTGATGCCACAAATAAGGCAGTAGGGTTGGTAGAAAATGAATTGCTTTTTACTGGAAGCAGTTTAGAAAACGAACTAAAAGTTGAGCTAAAAATAGAAATCGTAACAGATAGCCGCCCAGCGGTTCTTTTTGACAAAACCGAATTAAAGGGTTTTAGAGCAGAAGCAGGCAGCCATTCTCGCCTCCAAACTTTCGAGGTTTCGGGTAGGAATTTGACGCAAAACGTTACGCTTAATAGCGGTTTGGATTTTATGCTTTCTTTGGATAATGAAAGTTTTTTACAAAGAATTACCATTTCTGCACAAGAACTCAATCAAAATCCGAAGACGGTTTTTGTACGATTTTCACCCAACGCGCAATCGAGCGGGCTTCTAAGTCAAGATATTGTAGCCCATTCGGAAGGGGCTTTGGGCGCACGCCTGACCGCAGAGGGCGAAGTTGTCGCGACAACAACTTACAACTACAAAACTTTCGAGCGCGAACATTTGGCTTTTGGGGACGGGCTTTCACATCGCATCACGAAACGCTTTAATTTGAAAAATGATATAGAAAACGTTTCTAAAATCAATATGTACGTGCGTCTGGATTGCCCTTCGCGCGGTTGTAACGAATGGGACGTATATGCTAATATTTTGGTGCGCGACCCTGAAAGCAACCAACTTTATGAAATGGGACGCTACATTACGCCCTATGGCGTGGATAACCGAAAATTAGAGCGTGGCTTTTTGATAGACGTAACTGATTTTAAATCTATTTTAAAAGGCGAAGTAGAATT
The DNA here is from genome assembly GCF_000422585.1 of Hugenholtzia roseola DSM 9546. NCBI lineage: Bacteria > Pseudomonadati > Bacteroidota > Cytophagia > Cytophagales > Bernardetiaceae > Hugenholtzia > Hugenholtzia roseola. The sequence continues at coordinate 8,835 of NZ_AUGI01000038.1, read as the reverse complement.
GCAGGCATTTATCGAGGTTTGGGGTAGTGATGGTTGGCTTTTGAGTGTAGAATTTGACTACATCGAGGGACTGCCTGATTATGCCTATTCTGCCATTCGTCCGCTTTTTCAGTACAACGAACACACGCAGCAAGTCCCTTATGGTTCTGATGCGTCTGCTTTTGATTTGACCAAAAGGGTCAGGATTCCGCAAAATGCGCAAAAGACCTATTTCCGAACCCTTATCACAGGCTGGGGACACGCCACGCCTATGGACAACGGCAGACCTTGTGCAGAATGGTGCTTCCGCACTCACCAAGTCAAAATCGATGGTGCGCCTTTGTTTTCGCATCAGCTCAATGCCATCGGCTGTGCCAACAACCCTGTGCGCCCCCAAAATGGAAATTGGCGACCTGATAGAGCAGGCTGGTGTCCGGGCATGGAAGTGCCGATTCGCCTCGATGAGTTTGCCCAAAGCCGCGCGGGGCAGGAATTTAGCTATGAATACAGTTTCCAAAATTGGCGCAATGACGGCAACAACGGCGGAGCGTTTTATGCCATCTCTGCTTTCGTTGTGGTCAAGAGCGATACACCCATCGAGCCGCCTACGGTGATGGAATAGGGGGAGTAGGTTACAAGTTAAAAAAAACAAAAAAACAAATTTTCCCACAAAAAAACCTTGCTGCACAAACAGCAAGGTTTTTTATTTTTTTGTAAAGCTAAAAACCAAAAAGGGGTTATGCCAACTCTTGGAAAGCGAACATCGAAGAACCTTTGATGCCCCAAGCTTTCACGTCGTTGTTGTGAATTTTTACTAATACGTCCTCTGCATAATAAACCTCTGTGAATTTGTCAGAAAGGTCTTTTTGGAAGTATTTTTTGAAGCGTTTTTGGATACGGTCAATCAAATCGCCGTCATCTTCAAATTTGTTGGTTACGCGCTTCCACTCGATATAAGTTTCGCCGCGATAAGAAATTTCTTTGATAAAGGCATCACGCTCTACTTTGATAGCAAAGTTGGCTGCCACAGCAATTCCATCTTCGTAATAAACACCTTCAGCGTCTAAATGTCTGCCATAAGCAGGGTGGCAGTCCATGCAACTCACTAAAAGCGGCTGACGCGTAGGCGTGTGTTCAGGTAAGATGCTCAAATCTGCCTTAGGCGCGAATTTAGGAGCTTCATGTGCCAAGCCATACACGAAAGTATCAAACATATACGTTTCGGTGTAGCCTGCAAAGTTGAGATGAAAATCTAAAAGGGCTTGAGAAAAGGGGACATTGTGTTTTTCGAATAGCGCACGAATGCGTTTTTCGTCTGAAATGAATGCTGCACGCTCTTGGGCAGCTAAGAATTTAGTGGCTCTTGTACTTAGCATATTTTTTTTGAATTGAGGTTGAAGCGCAAATATAAATGATTTTGCGGTAGCATGCAAAAATATTTTCGCTTTTTGTAAAGATACAATTTTTAGAATGTTTTTTGAATGGTCGTTAGCTTTACAGAAGTTAGGATTATATAATCAGCATAAAGTAGTTTTATCTTTGTACTAAAAAATAAAAATACTTTGGCATTGGGGTTGTTACAACTTTGTAGGGACAAGGCAATGCCTTGTCCTGAATTTGATTGCAATAAAGCAATTTTTCAAAATAGAACCATTTTTGGAACTATCTTGACAAAACTTAATGCTGTGTGGCGTACCTTTTAGAGCTAAACGGCAAGTTTTTCCAACGCCTTTTCCAAGCGTTGGCAGGCTTCCTCTTTGCCCAAAATTTCGAGTACCTGCATCAGGTCGGGTCCTGCTCCTAAGCCTGTTAGGGCAAGGCGCAAGGGCAACATGACCTTTCCTAAGCCAATATTGGCTGCTTTGAGTTTTTCCTGTAAAAAGGCTTTGAGCGGTTCGGCTTTCCACTCTACCGCTTCCGTTTTGAGGGCAGATAAGAAAGTTTCCAAGCCTTTTTGAGCGTCTGCGTTCCATTTTTTGGCAACCAAATCAGGGTCGTAGCCTTCGGGTGCAAAGAAGAAAAACTGCCCATCTTCCCAAAAGTCGTTCATAAAGACAGCACGCTCTTTCAGTAGGGCTGCAATCGGTTCGAGGGTAGCAAGCGAGGCTTCTTTGCCTACCTGTGCGAGTTTGCTTTGTAGGAAGGCGGCAATTTCGGAATCGGGTTTATGGCGTAGGTACTGCTGATTAAACCATTTTGCCTTTTCGAAGTCGAAACGCGCCCCTGCTTTATTTACCTTGCCAATATCAAAATGCTCGATAAGCTCTGCCATCGAGTAAATTTCTTGATTCGTACCACTATTCCAACCCAAAAGGGCTAAGAAATTGACCACCGCTTCGGGCAAAAAGCCCCATTCTTTAAACCCTGCAAAAAATTCGCTTTCCCCTTTCCAATCCAAAGGAAAAACAGGCATATTGAAGGCTGCGCCGTCGCGCTTGCTCAATTTGCCATTGCCATCGGGTTTGAGAATCAGAGGCAGGTGCGCAAATTCGGGCATTTCCTTTTCCCAACCCAAAAAGCGGTAAAGCAAGACGTGAGTAGGGGCAGAGGGCAGCCATTCTTCGCCGCGAATGACGTGTGTAATTTGCATCAAATAATCATCTACGATATTTGCCAAGTGGTAGGTCGGCATGCCGTCTGATTTTAGTAGCACTTTGTCGTCCAAAGTGTCGGTACTAACCGAAACCCAATCGCGAATCATATCCTTGAAGCGCACTTCTTCTCTGCGTGGCATCTTGATTCTGATGACATAGTCTTCGCCTTGTTCCAAACGGCGTTTTACTTCGTCGGCAGGCAGCGTGATTGAATTTTTCATCTGCATGCGCGTAATGCTATTGTACTGCGGCGAGGCTACCCCTGCACTTTTGAGGCGTAGGCGCATGGCTTCCAGTTCGTTGGCGGTATCGAAGGCGTAGTAAGCGTGTCCCGATTCTACAAGTTGTAGGGCGTACTGTGCGTACATGGCTTTGCGCTCCGATTGGCGATAGGGTGCAAAAGCTCCCCCCTGCATAGGGCTTTCGACAGGATTGATGCCACACCATGCCAATGCGTCCATGATGTATTGCTCTGCGCCTGCTACAAAGCGCGTTTGGTCGGTATCTTCTATGCGAATGATAAAATCGCCCTTGTGCTGCTGGGCAAAGAGATAGTTAAAAAGTGCAGTGCGGACACCGCCAATATGCAAAGCTCCCGTAGGGCTGGGTGCAAAACGAACTCGTACTTTTCGGCTCATGCGCGTTTGTTGCGAATATTTTAGTGGAGATAGCTTTTTATTAGACCTGCAAAGGTAGCATTTTTCCGACAATATAAAAAAGGAAGTTGCGTTTCTTCTCTTTCTTTTTTGATTAGTGATTTGATTTGATTTGCTATTCGAGAGCCTCTATCTGGGTAGGATTTTTTAAATGAACTTGAAGATTGTTTTGTTTGTAAATTAAAACTTTGCCAAAGACGCGAATCCGCTTTCCCTCCAAACGCTTTAAGTCAGACCCTTCGAAAGCCTCCCAAAAATCTGAAAAAACTACCAATGCAAACTCCTGATTTGGGTAAGAACGGTTAATATTTAAAAAAACTGCCTTTTCTGTATCTCTTATCTGTGCTACAAAAAGATTTTCTATCCAAACTTCTTTGCCTATATAATCTTGTACTTGGGAAAGTTCAATGTGTGGCACATCTTCCTCCAAAGGCACAAAGGCAGTGAAGCCCGAAAGCAGTAGCCAAAAACAAAAAAAGACCCCGAAAGGTAGCCGCCGCAAGGCAGGCAGGTAGGCGAGGAAAGGAAAGGTAGATTTTCTTTCCCCAAGAGGCAGCAGGTGGCGTTTGTAGTGTTTTGTATAGGCTTTCATGGGCTAAAACTTGTTTGTTATTTTAATGTATTATTTTTGCGTTTCAATCACCTTTCTTTTTTCAAAGGTATGAAAAAGAAGCCACTTATCCAAATTTTTCGCTCTTAATTTTTTGTCCTTAGTTTTTCGCTCTTGATTTTTATATTTAGTTTTTTTAAATAAAAAACACTTCATTTCAACCTAATTTGGGACAAGGCACAGTGATGTTAAATTCTAAAAATTAAGTTCGAAGGTAGGGATAAGGCATTGCCTTGTCCGAAGTGAGATTGAAATAAAAAAGGATTTTCAAACCCAAAAATAGGCTTCAGCCCAAATTATATTTCGTTTCTAATTTGACAAAACAAGGTTTTTCGCAGAATTTAACATTGCTGGGACAAGACATTGCCCCGTCCCTATAAATTAAGGCTTAAAAAGCACAATTTGGGCTGCGTCCATTTGCTTTGCTTTTCTAAAAAGTTCGCTTAAATCGGTATAGTGGGCAGGGTCAAAAGTACCTTCATAGTACATAAACTTGCGTTTATATAAAATCGTATTTTCACCTTTTTCAAAAGAAATAGCATACTTTCCCATCTTGTTTTCATAGGAAAAATCTTTGGGCAGGTTTTCTATTTGGTAGCCTTCGGGTAGGTGAATCAAGACGCTATCAGTTTCGGTCTTCCCGCTCTCGATTTTTACCTGCTGACTTCTCGTTTCTGTGGCAGGCAAGGTAAATTCTTGTTTAGAGATAAAATTAGGTTGAAAAAAAAGGCGATTTCCTGTCTTACTTGCCAAATGTAATACCTGTATCGTACCACTTTCATAACTAATTGGCAAATCGTTTTTCTTTCGCCACATCTTTGCTGCTATGATTTCGAAGGTAGGAAACTGCCAATTCCTACTAAGCCAAGCCTGCTGCTCTGCCTGTGGTTTTTGTGTATAAAAGGCGCGATTCTCTTCGCTTAGGCAGTGGTATTGATTTTCCAAATTCACTTTTGCACTTCCATCAGCCTGCAAAAAGACCTCTAATTTGCGCTGCTGCTTGTTTTTTTCGTAGCCATAGCTTGGGGTTTGTACCAATTCGCCCCCTTCGGGTTTGATAAGTAGGGCTTGTCTATTGCTGGTAAAATCGCTCAAATAGCCCATTGCCTCTTGCTGACTTGTACATTCGAGCCAAACGGTGTCTTTTTGGGTAGAAAGTGGCACACAAAGAATAACGTGATTGAAGGTATTATTAGGAAAATCTTGTTCTAATTTTCGTGGATTTTCACCGCTTTCTATTAAAGCATAATAAGCCTCTATATTTGCCGCTTTTAAAAGGGCTTGTGTGTAATTGGTGAGTGCTTTGCAGTCGCCATAGCCTTTTTCATCTACAAAATGGGCGGCAAAGGGCTGCCACCCCCCAATGCCAAGTTGGATACTCACATAGCGCGTGCGCGATTGCATGTACTCGTAAATGAGGCGGATTTTTTCTTTTTCATCAGTTTCTTTTTGCACTAAATTTTTTATCTTTTCTATGGTGCTTTCAGGAAGTTGATTGCGCCCTTTGAGCAGTTCGGTCTGCCATTTTCCAAAGTTCTGCCAAGTGCTTAAATCTGCCTGATAGCCCTCTATTTCAAATTTGAGAAAGGTAATGCGCACCTGTGGGAGCAGACTATGTGGCGAAAAAGGCTCTGGTTCGAAGGCGGCTATCTGTTTGGCTTCCCAAGTGTAGTATTTTTTTTGTTCAACGGTCTTGATGTTTGCACCTGTTTGAAGGGAATATTCACGATAGCGAATCGGGAAATCTTCGGGCGTAATGAGCCTATAAGTAGCTTTCACGACAGGATAGCGCGGCGAAGATTGAAAATACCAATTTCTACTATGTAATAAGTTTTTAACCTCTTTTTCTACCTCAAAAACAATCGTATAAGGATAAGTAGCGGCAGCAAGACGGTAGCGTTTGAGGCGCGTATCGGCATGGAGGGTTACGCCGTCGCGATAGCTTTCGTCTATGATGTCTGATTTTTTTAATTCTTTTATCTTTTTTCCGTTTTTATCATAAAGGCTGCCTTCAATTTTTTTGATAAAAGTAAATTTATTATCATAAAATTCCACTCTTTCTGAAAATCTTTCCTCCCCTTCGGCATTGAAAATGGTGCAGATAAAACGCGAGCGAGCCAAAGCCGATTGAGCCGAAAGTACCTCAAATTCGCCCTCATCAAGGCGCACAACGGCATCATAACCGCTCTGCCAATCTTGTGGAAGGTGCTGAACGCCAAGATTCTGACCCCAAAGCGAAAAAGAGGCGAAAGGCAACAAAAACAGAAAGGGAAGACAAAGATTGCGTATTATTTTTTTCATAAAGAGAATCAAAACTTAAAGTATAGAAAGGAAAAGAAAACAGAGCAAAGTTTTAGAGCTAATTAAAAAATTAGCCCTAAAAATAGCTTATCTATGTTTTTTATATTTTTTTCAAGATGATTTTTTCTTCCTGTTTTGCTATCACTTTGGCAATCAGGTCGCGCAAGAGTGCGTATTCGTCACTTTGAAAAAGTATTTTATTGATTTGATAATTACAAACAATCTGGATTTTACCTTCCTGTGGCGTAACGACGAAAGAAAATACTGCCGAATTTTGAGGTAAGGCAATTTTTTCATTTTCAGGCAGAGCCTCTACCGCATATCCTTTGGGTATTTCCAAATTGACGACATAAGATTCTTGTGTTGGGTAGGCAAAATCTACGGGGTATTTTCGGGCAGGTGCAACAAAAGGATTTTTTTCAAATACTTTATCAATAAAAGGCGAAATATAAATCATATCGCCGCCCCCTACTTGTTCGTTGTGCAGAGCCGTAACTTTGAGCAGGAGGGGTTTTTCTATCTCGGCTGCCTGCGAAATCTCAAAATTCGAGAGGGTCAGATTTTTTTCCGCTGGTTTCCAAATTTGCGCCATATAGTCGGTTTCATCTTTGCTTTTGGCAAAAGCCTCACGCTGTTGAGAAGCACTGTAATCGGTGAGCAAATAGCTAAGGTCTGCCTTCAACTGCCCTTCGGGAGTAATTTGGAGCGTACTCATGGCGGTAAATTTATTTTTTCGCGCCGCCTGCAAGTCCACTTTTTCCACCTTTTTGCGGTCTTTTAGCACATAACCCACCGTATTGAGGCAGGGATACGACACCAGACCCAAGGGCAGGGTCTTGTCGATGGCATCTACCCAAATGGTTTCGCCCTCGCCTATTTCTATTTGTGCAATGACGTGATTGAGCTTCGAAAGCGAAGGGGCTTGTTCGCGCAAACGCCCATGTGAGCGCGTACTCAAAATGACAGGATAGGCATTGATATCGACGGCACGACAAAGTGCAATCAAAAGCAGATTTAAATCTGCACTATTTCCTTCTTTATTTTGTAAAGTTTGCTTGATATTTTTAGAAGCCAATAGTTTGTATTCACCATTCCACTTGATAGGAGCTAAGATTTCGAGCAGCGCGGCTACTTTGCTTCTATTATCTTTTGCCTCACCAATTTTTTGGAGCGCAATTTCCTTGACCTCGCCTTTTCTATTCAATTCTTCGCCGAAACGGGGTTCGTCGAATAAGCGATTGCCAATATTTTCCCATGAGGTCGACATTTGGCGCATAGGCTGATTATTAAATTGCACCGAATAGAGTTCAAATTCTACGCGGGTAATATAGTCGCGAGCCGTTGTCATGAAGCGTTCCATCTTAAAGGCAGGCATATTTTTGGCAGCCAAATGCTGTATTACCTGCAAATAATTTACCTGTTCGGAAGAGGCAGCACCCGCGCCTATTGCGGTAGCTTGTCTTTGTATCCCCGTCAGGTTGAGGGTCTTATTCTGCGTGCTACGCTCGCTTTTGAAAAGCTGCTCATAGCCTGTAAAATGAATTTGATAATTATAGTATTCTGGAAAATGAACGATACATTCGCTAAAAAGTGTCGGAATTTCGTCTTGGAAGTTCCAAGCGGGGAGTTCGTAGAGAAAATCAGACTGAAGGGTATATTCGTACTCTATGATGGCACCTGCTTTTACGTTTTCGAGCGTAAATTTTTTGCGTGTCCAGTTGTCGTTGATGGCTTCTTCAAAGATATTTTCTTTGCCCATTTTAGTCGTTACCACTTTCCCATTTTCTAAATGGTAGGTAGAAGCCCGCAAACCTGTAACAATTTCTTTCCCTTCGTTGCTCTTAGGGTTGTATAAATCTACCGTTACGTTGGCATAGCTCAAAGCCTCTGTGGTGTTGATTTTGATGCGTTTATGACGCTCCTGCCGCACCACAAAGGTATTTTTGCTACTCGAATATTCGACGTAGGTCTTGCCCACATCAAATAAAACAATTCCTTCCGCTTCGGGATTTTCAGGTGAGCTAAGGGCAAACTCCTCCTTTGCAACTTTGCCAAATTTGGCAGTTTCTTGTGCTTGTATAGGTAGCCATAAGAGCAGAGAACAAAAAACGTACAAAAAGCGCATGAGATAAAAACAGTTTGAGGTGAATAGATGAAAATGAAAGAAAGGCAGTACCAATTTAGTTTATTCTAAATAAAGGTTATTGCAATTTCATTCTTAGGGCAAAGATACAAACCTTTCTTTTCCAAAGAAGAAAATGGTGAAAAATTACATAGAAAAACATAAAAAAGCAGCCTCTTTTTTAGATGCAAAAAAGTAGCACTTTCCACAGATTGGCAGCCCATAAAGATTTAATTTTTTTTAAAAACGCGCCCTTTTGCATAGGGCTTCCGCACCAAAATCGTTATCTTTGTGTAAAATTACGTGATGATATGGAAATTAGTTCTTATTTCGAGACAATAGCAGATTTTCGTGTGCAAGGTCGTTGCCTGCATGCGTTGGACGACATTTTGGCTTTAGTCCTTTTGGGGATTTTAGCGGATAATGATGATTTTGTAGAAATCGTTGATTTTGGTCAAGACAATTTAGCGGCTTTGCGAGCAGATTTTGGATTAAAATTAGCCAATGGGATTCCTTCGGTGGATACCTTAGAAAGAGTCTTTAAACATCTGAATATCAATAGCTTACAATCGT